>JAKBCO010000169.1 GCA_021807785.1 Pseudomonadota bacterium | reverse complement strand
GGCATGATCAGCGCGGCGCACTACGCGCTGATGCGCCCCGACGCTTATTTCATCACCACCGCCCGCGGCGGCATCCATGACGAGGCGGCGCTGGCCGAGGCGCTGGCCGATCGGCGCATCGCCGGCGCCGGGCTCGATGTCTGGGCGAAGGAGCCGCCGGATCCCGACCATCCGCTGCTGCGGTTCGACAACGTCCTGGTCAGCCCGCACACCGCCGGCGTGACCCATGAATCCCGCCGCGAGATGGGCCGCTACGCGGCCGAGCAGATGCTGGCGGTGCTGGACGGCAAGCGCCCGCCACGCCTCATCAACCCCGAGGTCTGGGAGGCGTATCGGGACCGGTTCGCGCGCATCCGCGGCTTCGCGCCGGCGGCGTGAGCGCGCACAGGGCGGCGGGCGTAGGTCTCGTTTCGCGCGCCGCCGCCCGCCAACCCGGCGCGCGATCCCACCCGCCCGGATGGCCGGAAGTGTCGGCCGTCGGGGCGGGTGGGATCACCCCGCCGCCTTCGCCTGGCGCCGGCGCGCGTGCAGGATGAACTCGGTATAGCCGTTGGGCTGCGTGGTGCCCTGGAAGATCAGGTCGCAGGCGGCCTGGAAGGCCGGGCCGTCGAACCCGGGTGCCATCGGCCGATAGGCCGCGTCGGCGGCATTCTGCCGGTCCACCACCGCGGCCATGCGCTTGAGGGTGGCCATCACCTGCGCCTCGGTGACGATGCCGTGGCGCAACCAATTCGCCACGTGCTGCGAGGAGATGCGCAAGGTCGCGCGATCCTCCATCAGCCCCACGTCGTGGATGTCGGGCACCTTTGAGCAGCCCACGCCCTGGTCGATCCAGCGCACCACATAGCCCAGGATGCCCTGGCAGTTGTTGTCGAGCTCGGCGACGATGTCGGCATCGGACCAGTTCGGCCGATCGGCCACCGGAATGGTCAGCAGATCCTTCAGCGGCGCGCGGGGACGCGCGCGCAGCGCCTGCTGGCGGCCCGCCACATCGACCGCATGGTAGTGCAGCGCGTGCAGGGTGGCGGCGGTGGGGGACGGGACCCAGGCCGTGTTGGCGCCGGCCTGGGGATGGCCGATCTTCTGCGCCAGCATATCGGCCATCCGGTCCGGGATCGCCCACATCCCCTTGCCGATCTGCGCCCGGCCGGGCAGGCCGCAGGCCAGCCCGATATCGACGTTCTGGTCCTCATACGACTTGATCCAGGCGGTGGCGCGCATGTCGTTCTTGCGCACCATCGCCCCGGCTTCCATCGAGGTATGGATCTCGTCGCCGGTGCGATCGAGGAAGCCGGTGTTGATGAACGCGAGCCGCCCGCGCGCGGCATGGATGCAGGCCTTCAGATTGGCCGAGCTGCGCCGCTCCTCGTCCATGATGCCGAGCTTCACGGTGCCGCGGCCGAGCCCCAGCATCGCCTCCACCGCGGCGAAGAGGGCATCGGTCAGCGCCACTTCCTCCGGCCCGTGCATCTTCGGCTTGACCAGATAGACCGACCCGGCGCGGGAATTGCGGAAGCTGCCGCCGCCGTGCAAATCATGCAGGGCGATCAGCACGGTGACCGCGGCATCCAGCACCCCTTCGGGAATCTCGGCGCCGTCCGGGCTGCGCGCGGCATCGGTGAACATGTGGTGGCCGACATTGCGCACCAGCATCAGGCTGCGCCCGGGCAGGGTCACGGAGCCGCCGCCGGGGGCGGTATAGACCCGGTCGGGGTTGAGCCGCCGGGTCATCGTCCGCCCGCCCTTCTCGAACGTATCTTCCAGCGTGCCTTTCATCAGGCCCAGCCAGTTGCGATACGCCACCACCTTGTCGGCGGCATCGACGGCGGCGATGGAATCCTCCAGGTCCTGGATGGTGGTGACCGCGGATTCGATGACGACGTCGGCCACCCCGGCGGGATCCCCGCGCCCGATCGGGTGGGCGCGGTCGATCACGATCTCCAGATGCAGCCCGTGATGGACCAGCAGCACCGCGTCCGGCCGCGCCGGATCGCCGCGATAGCCGGCGAAGCCGGCCGGGTCGGCGAGTCCGGTGAGCTGGCCGTTCGCCAGCCGCACCGCGAGCCGTCCCCCGGCCACGCTGTAGAGGGTCGCATCGGCATGGCTGCCGGCGGCCAGCGGCGCGGCCTGATCCAGGACCGCGCGGGCGCGGGCGATCACCTTCGCCCCGCGCGCCGGGTTGTAGCCGGGGCCGCGGGCCGCCGCAGCGTCCTCGGCGACGGCATCGGTGCCGTAGAGAGCGTCATAGAGGCTGCCCCAGCGCGCGTTGGCGGCGTTCAGGGCGTAGCGGGCGTTGGTGACCGGAACCACCAGCTGCGGGCCGGCGATGCTGGCGATCTCGGCGTCCACGCCGGCGGTGGCGATGGTGAAATCGGCGGGTTCGTCCACCAGGTAGCCGATCCGGCGCAGGAAGGCTTCATACGCCGCCGGGTCGATCGGGCGAGCTTGGTGGGTGCGGTGCCAGGCGTCGATCTCCGCCTGCAACGCATCGCGCCGGGTGAGGGCGGCGCGGATGCGCGGGCCGAATTCGCGCACCAGCGCGGCGAGCTCGGTCCAGAACCGCGGCGCGGCGATGCCGGTGCCCGGCAGGGCTTCGTCGTTGACGAAATCGTGCAGCACGCGCGCCACGGTCAGCCCGCCAGCCTCCACCATCTCCATCGGAACCTCCCGTCTGTGGCGGGGCACCCCCGCGGTCACGTCCTGAGCGGTTCTGCCTCGGGCCGGCGCGGCGGGCAAGGCGGAATGCGGCGGAGTCGCCTCGCGGGGCTACGCGGTCGCGATGATGTCGGTGGCGTGGCAGAGTTCGGTCTCGGTCCGCGGCGCCGGTTCCAGCAGCCGTACCCGGAGCCACTCGCCGTCGCCGAGATTCTCCACCACCTCGGCCAGCAACCCGCCGGCGATGCGCAGCCGGGTGCCCGGGGTCAGCGAGATGACATCCAGCATCGGTCGGTTCCTTTCATCGGCCAATATGCGGCCGGGTGCCCGGCGTGACCACCCGGTAGAGCAACGGACCATCCTGACCGCCGCCGACGAGGCTTAGCCAGGCCGGCGGGTCGCCGCGCCGCAACCGGGCCGAGAGCGATTCGGGACCGCCGGATGGCGGCGTGCCGCGGCCGTCGCAGAACAGCACGAATCTCGCTCCGGTGGCACGGAACGCCGGCGGGGGCGCCGGCCCGACGCCACTCGCCCGCCACGCCTTCCAGGCCCGGACGAACCCCGCCACCCCGTGCTGATAGGCCGACCCTACGGCGATGATTCGGGTCCGGTAGAGCAGTTCCGGAACCATGTCGTACGGGGTGAGCACGATCTGTCCGGCGGCCGCAGCCAGCAGCGGGACGGCACGATCCACCGAACAGGACCACCGGGCGCGGTGGGGGGCGTGCGCGGACGGCCGTATCGTCAGCGCCGCCAGCGCGACACCGTACGGAACCGCCAGCAGCAGGCCGATCAACCCGATCCGCGCCACCGCCGCCCATGCCGGCCGATCCGCCAGCGCCCGGGACGCCGCGGTCAGCGCCACCGGCAGCAACCCCGCCGCCAGCGCCGCCGGGAAGGCCATGAAGATGATGAAGCGCGCGGTCAGCACGGTGGCGAGCAGGCCGGCAATGGCGACCACCCCCCAGCTTCCGGCCGCGACTGCCTGTCGGCGCGTGCGCCACATCATCGCCAGCGCGACGCCGACGGCGAACACCCCCGGGCCGAGCAGGAGCGCCACCTGCCCGATCCCCCGGGGCGGCTGGGTTTCCACCAGGTGGCCGAAAAACAGATGGCGCTCCGCCGCCGGCAGCAACCCGTAGGGCCCCAGTGCCACTTCCGGATAGCGCGCGAGCCAGGCCAGAAAGCAGGCCAGCGACAAGATCACCCCCAGCGCGCCGCGCCGGCCCGCCGACCATCGTCGCCGGTCGAGCCAGGCCAGCCACCAGCCCGCCAGCGCCACCGCGACGGCTTGGGCGGCATAGATGATCGAGGCGCGGTCGCTCTCCGCCACCCTCCAGCCGCCATGTGGCGGATCGAGCCACAGTGCCAGCAGCAGGACCGTGGCCAGACCGATCCCGAGCCAACCGATCGCCGCGCCGATCGGCCGGTACAGCCAGACCCAGCCGAGCCCCCCCACACAGAGCATCACGAACGGCATCGTCTCGGGCATGATCCAGATCGCCACGCCGCCGGCGAGACCGGTGGCGAGACCGGCGGCGCGCCGGCCGCCTCCGGCCCGCAGCGCCCAGCCCGCGGTGACCGCCGTCGCGGCCACCATGGCAATGTGATAATGGATGATACCGAGCCGCTCGAATGCGAGGTTGCCGCGCAGGAGGGGAGCGATCAGGGCCGCCGACCAAATCAGCAGGGGTTCGCTCAGCGGGGCGGCGGCGAAGGCGAGGCCGGCGCCGAGCGCGCCGGCGGCCAGCGGCGCGGTGGCGAGGCCGGCCCAGCGCAGCGCCCGCGCCCAGCCGAGCAGCGGGGCCAGCGGCGCGGCCAGGGCGACGATCGCCGCATCAAACAGGCGCGACCATTCGATCACCAGCGGCGCCCCGGACTCGTCGCGATGCACCACGTTGACCAGGTGCCCGGCGCGCAGGCCCTGGCGGATCCGCAGCAGACGCATCCAGCTGTCGGGGTCGGCCAGGCCGCCGTGCCAGATGCGCGCCAGCCCCGGCGCCGAGACGATCAGCTCCACCACGACGGCGAGCAGGAAACAGCCGAGATACCGCCGCCACACTCCGCCCGGGAGACGCATCCGCCACTACGCCCCGATCCCTTCGAGCGCCACCACCCGCGCCGGCGCGCCATCCGCCCCGAGCAGGCTGAGCGGCGCGCAAACCACGAAGGTTCGTGGCCCCCGGATTGCGCTCAGATTGGCCAGGTACTCGATCAGGATCACGCCCCGCAGCAGCAGAAGCTGATGGGTCACGTAGTCCTCGGCCGCCGCCTCCGGCAGCCCGGCGATGGCGTTGCGGATGCAGCGATCCTGCGGGAAATCGAACCCCACCGCGCTGGCGCCGGCGGCGTGCAGGACATCCGCCGCCTCCGGCGTCATCCATGGCGCCTCGGTCCAGAACCGGGGCGTGTCGATCCGCCGCTGCCGGTCCCAGTCGGCGCGCACCAGCACGATGTCGCCCGGGCGGACATGGGCGGCCGCGCGCGCCATCAGCGCCCCGGAGATCGGCGCGTTGGCGCCGGCCGCGGTGACATCGGCCACCGCGGCGGGACCGATGGTGCGCGAGAGCGGCACCGCGTCGGTGGTGACCCCGGCCGGATCGAAATGCCGCGGGGCGTCCATATGGGTGAAGGCATGGACCGAGGTCGAGAGCCAGGTGACCTGCGAATGCCCCTGGGCATAGGTGCGGTGCAGATGCTGGTGCGGCTGCCAGCGGAAATGATCGGGCAGAATCGGCGTGGAAAGGTCGATCACGATCGGCATCACGGTTCCCCCGAACGGCACGGGAGCGGTTTTCGCAGGTCGGGCGGGTTTTTCAATCTTTCCCGAACGGCTTGACGCTGGCCGGCGCCGCTGGTCCCCTCCGGACCGAAACCAACCAGGAAACGCCATGTCCCGCCTGCCCGACATCGAAGCCACCCCGATGACCGACGCCCAGCGCCGGGTGTTCGACATGATCGCCTCCGGTCCGCGCGGGGTGGTGCAGGGCCCGTTGCGGGTCTGGCTGCACTCCCCTGACCTCGCCGAGCGCGCCCAGGCGCTGGGCGCGTTCTGCCGCTACGGCACCTCCTTGCCGGCGAAACTTTCCGAACTCGCGATCCTGGTCACCGGCGCGCATTGGCGCGCGGGGTTCGAATGGCACGTCCACGCCCCGATCGCGATCAAGGCGGGCATCGCGCCGGCCGCGGCCGAGGCGATCCGCGCCGGCCGCGATCCCGGCTTCACCGACCCCGCCGAGGCGGCGGTTCACGCGCTCGCCTCCGAGCTCTGGCGGACGCGCGCGGTCAGCGAGGCGACCTACGCCCGCGCCGTCGCCGCCCTGGGGCCGACCGGGGTGGTCGATCTGGTGGCGGTGCTGGGCTATTACGGGTTCATCTCGATGACCATCAACGCCTTCGCGGTGGCGCTGCCCGAAGGCGCGCCCGACCCGTTCGCCTGAGCGGCACCTTCCAGGGAAGAAACAGAACATGTCCGCAAGCAATCAATACGCGATCCCGCCATCGATGAAATCCTGGGTGCTGGGCGGCCCCGAGGAGCTGCGCCTGATCGACAAGCCGGTGCCGGAGCCGGGCCGGGCGGAGGTGCTGGTGCGCATCGACGCGGTGGCGATCTGTGCCACCGACATCGAGATCCTCCAGCACGGATTGCCGGCGATGGTGGAGGGCGAATCGCCGTTCAACAAGAACTTCACCATCGGCCACGAATACATGGGAACGGTGGTGAAGCTGGGTCCCTCGGTCGATGAATTCGCCGTCGGCGACCGGGTGGCGGTGGAGATCCATGCCGGCTGCGGGCGCTGCCCGCGCTGCCGGGAGGGGATGTACACCTCGTGCCTGAACTACGGCTACCCGTCGAAGGGCCACCGCGCCAACGGCTTCACCACCGATGGCGGCTTCGCCGAATATGCGATCAACAACGTCAACACCATGGTCCATGTGCCGGACGAGATGTCCGACGAGGAGGCGACGCTGATCGTCACCGCCGGCACGGCGATGTACGGGCTCGACGTGCTGGGCGGGCTGCTCGCCTCGGAGGCGGTGGTGGTCACCGGGCCGGGGCCGATCGGGCTGATGGGGGTGGCGGTGGCCAAGGCGCTGGGCGCCGATCCGGTGATCCTGACTGGCACCCGCGACCGGCGGCTGGAGATGGGACGTCGGCTCGGCGCCGACGCGGTGGTGAACGTGCGCAACGAGGACGCGGTGGCGGCGGTGCGGCGCATCACCGGCGGGCGCGGTGTGCAATACGTGCTGGAATGTTCGGGGGCGGCGGAAGCGCTGAACGAGGCGGCGCGGATGGTCACCCGCGGCGGGCGCATCTGCCTGGCCGCCTTCCCGCACGAGCCGGTGACGGTGGATCTGGCGCATATCGTGCGCAACAACATCTATGTCTTCGGCATCCGCGGCGAGGGCCGCAGCGCCACCCATCGTGCCGCCGCGCTGATGAAGCAGAAGCGGTTCGACGCCAAGATGATCCACACCCATACGTTCCCGCTGGCCGAACTGCCCACCGCCATCCGCTACGCGCGGGAGCGGATCGAGGATGCGATCAAGGTGGTGGTGAAGATGCGCTGAGGCGCGCTGCCCGGGAGGAAACAACGATGCACCGGAC
>JAKBCO010000168.1 GCA_021807785.1 Pseudomonadota bacterium | reverse complement strand
TGGGTCAGGCCGGCGCGTTCGAGGGCGGCGAGGTGGAAGGAGGTGGTGGAGGGGGGGAGGGCGAGGCTGGCGGCGATGTCGCCGGCGGGGAGGCCGGTGGGGCCGGCCGCCATGAGGAGGCGGAGCAGGGCAAGCCGGGTTTCGACGGAGAGGGCGGCGAAGGCGGCGGCGGCGTCTGGGAGTTCCATGTTTCCAGTATGGCGGAAATATATAAGGGTCGCAAGCCCTACCGCCCCCGCTTGCGTCTCCCGCCGCCGAGGGCAGAGAATGGAACGAGAGAGGCAGGCCATGGCCGACCGCACGAAGGAGCAGTTGATCCGCCGATACGCAGCCGGCGAGGTTACCTGGCACGACCTGCGTGAGCAGGGATTCGACGACTATGTGCAGGTGCTCGGCGCCCTCGGCGAACTCGGCCTGCGCCCGCCGGTCGCGGCGATGACGGGCCCGAATGTCGAAGCGCGGCTGCGCGGCCGGGCGCTGATTCGCGAAGCCTTGCGGGGCCGTCGGTGACCGGCCCGTTCAGCCTGATCGTGACCGATACCTCGCCGCTGTTCACGCTGGTCCTGGCGGGATCGCTCGACATCCTGCTGCGGCCGGGGCTGCCCGTGCGGATCCCGGACGCGGTCTATATCGAAGCCACGCGGGTCCATGGCGCGCCGGGCGCGGAGCAGATCGTCGCCTGGATCAACGACCATCTCGGCGTGGTGGAGATCGCCCCCACCGATATCGGCATCGACCAGCAGCGGCGGCTCGAAGAGGGGCGTACGATCCGCGGGCTCGGCGAGCAGGCGGCGATCGAAACCCTGGACCGATGGCTGCGCCGCGACCCCACCGCCAAGGCATTGCTGCTGTTCGAGGACACCGATATCGAGAAGCGGCGCGCCGTCGTCGATCAGCGGGTAAGCCTGATCAGCACCGGCGATTTCCTGCGCGAGCTCGAGGCTGCCGGTCTCGTTCAATCGGCCGACTACATTCTCGACCAAGCCGCCGCGCAGGGTCGCAATGTCGAGCGGCAGCGCCGTCCAGAACAGGATGCCACGACGCGGGAAAGATTCCGGAGACAACTTTCGCGTACCCGCGATCGATCCGAGCAGCGATAGAGTCAACGCCGGGCCGCTACACCCCGGGCTTCCGCGCCTCGATCGCCGCAGACACCACAAACGCCTCCACCCCCGACCCCGGCGCCCACCCCTCGATCAACTCCCGGCTCTCCGGCCGCAGCGTCACCGCCACCCCCTCGAACCCCGCCGCGTGCAACCACCCCTCCACCGAGGCCACCGGCGCCGCCCCCGCCACGCAGCCGCACAGCAGCGCCGGATCCCCCGCCAACCGCTCCGGCAGCGGGGCGATATTCACCACGTCCGAGACCGCCAGCCGCCCGCCCGGCTTCAGCACCCGGAACGCCTCCCGGAACACCTGCGCCTTGTCCGGTACCAGGTTGATCACGCAGTTGGACAGCACCACATCCACCGTCCCGTCGGCCACCGGCAGATGCTCGATCTCGCCCAGCCGGAAGCTGACGTTCCCCGCCCCCATCCGCGCCGCATTCTCCCGCGCCCGGGCCAGCATCTCATGCGTCATATCGACGCCGATCACCTGCCCCGCCGGCCCCACCGCGCGCGCGGCCAGGAAACAATCGAACCCGGCGCCGGAGCCGAGGTCGATCACCACCTCCCCCGGAAGCAGCGCCGCGATCGCCTGCGGGTTGCCGCAGCCCAGGCCCAGATTGGCGCCCTCCGGCACCGCGGCGAGGTCGTCCGCCGCGTAGCCCATGCGGGCGGATTTTTCGGGATCGGCGCCGCAGCACCCGCCGGCGATGGCGCCGTAGCGGTCGCGGACCATGGTCTTCAGCGCCGCCGCGTCGGGCGGGGTGCAGCAGTCGGTCATGCCGTCCTCCTCTCGAAGCCGTCCGGGGCGCCGGCCTCGTCCCGCCCGCAGCAGTTCCGCGTCAGATAGGCCAGCAGCGCGCGCATCGCCGCGAAATCGGCGGCATAGATCAGGCGGCGCCCGACCCGGCGGCGCGTCAGCAACCCGGCGCGCAGCAGGTGCTGAAGGTGAAACGTCAGCGAGGACGGCAGCACACCCAGCCGGGCCGCGATCTCCCCCGCGGCGAGCCCATCCGGGCCGCGCTCCACCAGCAGGCGGAACAGCGCCAGCCGGTGCTCATGCGCCAGCGCGCCCAGGGCGGAGACGGTGCGGGAGGCTTCGTCCATACGACAATCAACGTATTATCGTTCGGCCGAGTCAACCCGCCTCCCGCTGCCCAGCAGCACCAGCGCCGCCACCCCGCAGACGATCGCCGCATCCCCCAGGTTGAACACGTACCACGACCACCCGAAGGCATGGACGCGGATGAAATCCACCACCGCGCCATAGCGCAGCCGGTCCAGCACATTGCCCACCGCCCCACCGGCGATCGCCCCGATCGCCACCGCGTGCCGCACCATCACCGTGCGCCACAGCCACACCCCCAGCGCCGCCACGATCGCCAGCGCCACGATGGCCAGGATCACCGCATCCCACGCTCCGTGCCCGGTCAGCAGCCCGAACGTGATGCCGCGATTCCACACCATGGTCAGATCCAGATGCGGCATCACCCGCACGTCGATCCGCCGCGGCAGATGCAGCACGTGCAGCACCCAGTATTTCGATCCCTGATCGGCGGCGAACACCGCCAGCGCGACCAGCGCGCCGATCCCGGCCGGGCGGCGGCTCACGCGGCGGCGGCCGGGCGGCAGACCAGGCCGGAGTCCACCGCATCGGCGCAGCGCGCGCACAGCGCAGGGTGCGCCGGCACCCGGCCCACCTCCTCCAGCACCCGCCAGCAGCGCGCGCATTTGCCGCCCGGGGCGACCGCGGCCTCGGCGCCGCTGCCCTCGGTCAGCACCACGCGCGGCACGATCAGCACGTCGGCCCAGTCCTCGGCCGAGAGCATCCGCTCCTCCCCGGGCGCAAAGCCCAGCGTCACCGCGGCCTGCACCGAAGCGCCGATCTTCCCCTGCTGGCGCATCGCTTCCAACTCCACCGTCGCGCCGCGCCGGCGCTCGCGGATGCGCGCCCATTTCTCCGCCAGCGCGTCATCGCGCCACGCCGCCGGCGGCGTCGGGAAGAGTTGCAGGTGGACGCTGTCCGTCTCGCCGAACCGCGCGCACCAGGCTTCCTCGGCGGTGAAGCACAGCACCGGGGCTAGCCAGCAACAGAGCATCCGGTGCAGCACGTCCAGAACGGTACGCGCGGCCCGCCGGCGCGGGCTGTCCGGGCGGTCGCAATAGAGCGCGTCCTTGCGGATATCGAAATAGAACGCCGACAGATCGGTGGCGCAGAAATTGTGGATCTCGGGATAGACCCCGGTCCAGTCGTAGCTCTCCACCGCCGCGCGCACCCGCGCATCGAGCTCGGTCAGCCGGTGCAGCACCCACCGTTCCAGCTCCGGCATCCCGTCCACCGCCACCGCCTCGGCCGCATCGAACCCGTCCAGCGCCCCCAGCAGCCAGCGCAGGCTGTTGCGCAGCCGGCGGTAGAGCTCCGCCTGCTGCTTCAGGATCTCCGGGCCGATGCGCAAATCCTCGGCGGTGTCCGACATCATCACCCAGAGTCGCAGGATGTCGGCGCCATAGGTCTTCTGCACCTCCTCCGGCGCCACCACGTTGCCCAGGGATTTCGACATCTTCCGCCCGTGCTCGTCGGTGACGAAGCCATGGGTCAGGATGGCGCGGAAGGGCGCCGCGCCGCGGGTGCCGATCGCCTCCAGCAACGACGAATGGAACCAGCCCCGATGCTGGTCGGAGCCTTCCAGATAGAGATCCGCCGGCCACGGCAGCCCGCGCGCTTCCAGGGTGAAGGCATGGGTCGAACCGGACTCGAACCAGACATCGACGATGTCCGCGACCTGCTCGAAATCCGCGGGATTGCGCCCGGGCCCCAGGAAGCGTTCGGGCGGAGAGGCATACCACGCATCCGCCCCCTCGGCCGCGAAGGCCGCCACGATCCGCTCCACCACCGCCGGGTCGCGCAGCACCTCCCCGCTGCGCCGGTCCAGGAAGACCGGGATCGGCACCCCCCAGGCGCGCTGGCGGGAGATGCACCAGTCGGGCCGGGCGGCGATCATGCTGCCGATGCGGTTGCGCCCGACATCCGGAACGAACTGGGTCGCGTCCAGCGCCGCCAAGGCGCGGTCGCGGATATGCTCCGGCCCGTCCATGCGGATGAACCATTGCGGGGTCGCGCGGAAGATGAGCGGTGCCTTGGACCGCCAGGAATGCGGGTAGGAATGCACCAGGCTGCCGCGCGCCAGCAGCCCGCCAGCCGCCACCAGCGCCGCGCAGACCGCATCCGCCGCCTTGTACACGTGCAGCCCGGCGAAGCGCGGCACCCAGGGGTTGAAGGTTCCATCGGGGCCCACCGTGTCCGGGACCTCGATGCCATGGGCGCGGCCGAGCGCGAAATCCTCCTCGCCATGGCCGGGCGCGATGTGGACGAAGCCGGTGCCGGCCTCGGTGGTGACGAACTCGCCGAACAGCAGCGGCGCGTCGTGATCGTAGCCGGCGCCGCGCAGCGGATGGGCACAGATCGTGCCGGCCAGTGCGGCACCGGGGAATACATGAACCAGATGATGGGTGGCGATCTTCGTCTCGGTCAGAAACCCCGGCAGCAGCGCCAGCGCGACCAACAGACGGTCGCCAGGGCGGACCAGCGATCCCTCGGCCACCCCGTCCACCTGGATCAGCGCGTAGTCGATCGCCTCGCCGGCCGCCAGCGCCCGGTTGCCCGGCATGGTCCAGGGGGTGGTGGTCCAGATCACCACCGCCGCCCCGGCAAGCCGCGGGTCGGGGGCGGAGACGATGGGGAAGCGCACCCAGATGGTCGGGCTGGTGTGGTCGTGGTATTCGATCTCGGCCTCGGCCAGCGCGGTCTTTTCCACCGGGGACCACATCACCGGGCGCAGGCCGCGGATCAGGGCGCCGTTCAGCAGGAACTTGCAGATCTCGTGCGCAATCGCGGCCTCGGAGGCGTAATCCATCGTCGCGTAGCGGTCGGCCCAGGCACCCTCCACGCCGAGGCGGCGGAACTCCCGCTGCTGCACCGCCATCCAATGCGCGGCATAGGCGCGGCACTCGGCGCGGAAATCCAGCAGCGGGACGGCGTCCTTGTCGCGGCCCTTGGCGCGGTATTCCTCCTCGATCTTCCATTCGATCGGCAGGCCGTGGCAGTCCCAGCCGGGGATATAGAGCCCGTCGTAGCCGCCCATCTGGCGGGAGCGGTTGATGACGTCCTTCAGAATCTTGTTCAGCGCGGTGCCGATATGGATATTGCCGTTCGCATAGGGCGGACCGTCATGCAGGATGAACAGCTTCCGGCCCTTGGCGGCGGCGCGCATCCGGCCCCAGAGGTCCATCGCCTCCCACCGCGCCAGCAGGGCGGGTTCGCGCTTCGGCAGGTCGCCGCGCATCGGAAAGCCGGTGCGCGGCAGGAACACGGTATCGCGGTAGTCGCGCTGGGTCGGGTCGGTCATCGGGGAATCCTGGGCGCGGGAAAAGGCGTGGCGGGCGGCGACCCGGCCCCCGATCAGCCGGAGGCCGGGCGCGGAATTCGCCGTCCGGGCGCGCGCGCGGTCATGGCCGGGTTGTGCGGGCCGGCGCGCCGCAGGTCAAGGCGCCCGCCGGTCCGGCCCGGCCGCGCCGCATGACGCCCGGTGTCGTCGTCGGCCTGCGCGCCGAAGCCCGCCTGCTGCGCGGCCTGCCCTGGCCGGTCGCCATCGGCGGCGGGGATGCCGCCGGCGCCACCCGCGCCGCCCGCGACCTGGCCGGGTCTGGTGTCTCGGCTCTGGTGAGCTTCGGTCTGGCTGGCGGGCTGGACCCCGCGCTGGCGCCGGGCAGCATACTCGTGCCCGCCCAGGTGCAGCGCGACGGGCTGGCGGTGGCGGCCGACCAGGGGCTGGCCCGCGCCCTTGGTGGGCCCACGCCGGGAACGCTGCTCTGCGGCACCGCGATCGCCGCCACCGCGGTGGAGAAAGCCCGGCTGCACCGGCAAACCGGCTGCGTGGCGCTCGACCTGGAATCCGGCGCCGTCGCCACCGAGGCCGAGGCGCGCGGCTTGCCCTTCGCGGTGCTGCGCGCCGTCTGCGACCCGGCCGGGCAGGACCTGCCGCCCGCCGCCCTGGCGGCACTGGACGCGCGCGGCGCGATCGGCCTCGCCCGGGTGCTGGCGGCACTCGCCGCCCACCCCGGCCAGCTGCCGGCGCTGCTGGTCCTGGCGACGCAGGCGGCGGTGGCGCGGCGGGCGCTCGCCGCCCGCGTCAGGGCGTTGGCGCGCGCGGGTCGAGCAGCCCCTCCGCCTTGAGCTCGGCCCAGAGATCGGCCGGGATCGGCTGGCGCATCAGCGCCAGATTCTCCACCGCCTCGGCCGCCGAGCGCGGCCCCGGGATCACCGCCGCCACCGCTGGATGCGCCAGCGGGAATTGCAGCGCCGCCGCCGGCAGCGCCACCCCGTGCCGGGCGCAGACCGCGCCCAGCGCCGCCGCCCGCACCTTCATCGGCTCCGGGGCCGGGGCGTAGTTCCAGGAATCCCGCCCCGCCAGCAGCCCGGAATTGAGCGGCCCACCAACCACGATGGAGGTCCCCCGCGCCAGGCACAGCGGCAGCAGGTCATCGAGCGGCGCCTGTTCGAGCAGGGTGTAGCGTCCGGCCAGCAGGAACGCGTCCCACTCGCCCCAGGACAGCGCTTCCATCAGCACCGCGGTCTCGTTCACGCCGATGCCGATGGCGCGCACCGTGCCCTCGGATTTCAGCCGGGCGAGGGCGGAGTAGCCGGACTCGCGCAGCCGCCGCATATGCGCCGGCGCCGCGTCGCCATGCTGATAGGCGCCGATATCATGGACATAGAGGATGTCGATCCGCGCCAGGCCCAGGCGTTGCAGGCTGTCCTCGACCGAACGCAGGATGGCGTCGTGGCCATAATCATAGGCCACCGAGAACGGCAGCGGGGTCAGCCGTCCGTCCGGGTCCGGCGTGCCGGTCGGGTTGGGGCGCAACAGCCGCCCGACCTTGGTGGACAGCACCCAGCTGTCGCGCGGCGCGTCGCGCAGCGCGTCACCCACCGCGCGCTCGGCGGCGCCGACGCCGTAGAACGGGGCGGTATCGACGTAGCGCAGGCCGCCGTCCCAGGCGGCGTGGACGATGGCGCGGCGTTCGGCGTCGGTCAGCGGGACGCGCGCGCCGCCGAGCGTGGCGGTGCCGAGACCGATGGTGGTGACGGCGACGCCGGAGCGGCCGAGGGGACG
>JAKBCO010000005.1:2462-29711 GCA_021807785.1 Pseudomonadota bacterium | reverse complement strand
GTCGCGGTGGCGACCGCGCTCGGCGCGGGTGCGGCGGGCGTGGCCGGGGCGGCGGCGGGCGCCGCGGGGGAGGTGGCGGCGACGAGAGCGGCGCCCGCGCCGGCCGCCGCGCCCGATGCCGCCCCGCTGGTCGTCGCCACCAGGGCCGGCGGTGGCTGATCGAACGGCCGATCGGGATGCTTGCGGATCGGCGGCAGCCGCGCGGCCAGGGTGGCCGGGCTGGCGAACTGCCCCGGCGCCGTCGGTTGCAAGGTCAGATAGGTCTTCGCCAGCTTGCCCAGCCGGTCGGGCGCGTTCTCGTCCGCCCAATCGGCGCGCAGCAGGCGGATATGATCGCGCGAGCGGTGGATCTGCGCGACGGTATGCTCGATCCTGAGGTCGAGCAGGTTCACCTGGTGTTTGACATAGAACACGGCGAACCCGGACAGCAGGAACAGCACCGTCGCGATCACGGTGATGGGGCGGATCATGCCGCCTCCAGCCGTGCCAGGGCACGCAGCCGGGCGCTGCGCGCGCGGGGGTTGGACGCGGTTTCCGCCGCGCCGGGGCGCAGCGCGCGCGGGGTGAGCAGGCGGAAGCGCGGTGCGGGGCGCGTGCCGAGGCCGCGCGGATCGTGCCGCGACGGCGCCGGCGCGCGGCCCGAGGCGTCCAGCATGAACCGCTTCACCGGCCGGTCTTCCAGCGAGTGGAACGAAACCACCACCAGCCGCCCGCCCGGCGCCAGCAGCCGCGCCGCCTGATCGAGCCCGCGATCGAGCTCGCCGAGCTCGTCGTTCACGGCGATGCGCAGCGCCTGGAAGCTGCGGGTGGCGGGGTCGATCCCGCCCGGATCGGGCGGCACGGCGGCGCGGATCACCGCGGCGAGCCGCCCGGTGGTCAGGATCGGCGCCTCCGCCCGGGCGGCGACGATGGCGCGGGCGACGCGGCGGGCGGCGCGCTCCTCGCCGAACGCGCTCAGCAACTCCGCCAGCGCGCGCGCATCGAGCCGCGCCAGCAACTCGGCGGCGGTGCGCCCGGCGCGGTCCATGCGCATGTCGAGCGGCCCGTCGGCGCGGAACGAGAAGCCGCGCGCCGGATCGTTGAGCTGGAAGGAGGAGACGCCGAGATCGAAGACCGCGCCGTCGAGTTCCGCGATCCCCTCGGCGGCCAGCAGCTCGGCCAGGGCGCCGAAGCGGCCGGCGTGCAGACTGAGCCGCGGGGCGAAGGCGGCGAGAAGGGCCTCGCCGCGGGCGATCGCGTCCGGATCGCGGTCCAGCGCCACCACCGAGCAGCGCGCCGCGGTCAGGATGGCGCGGCTGTAGCCGCCGCCGCCGAACGTGGCATCGAGGTAGCGGCCGCCGTCGCGCGGGGCCAGCGCCGCCAGCATTTCCGCCGCCATCACCGGGATGTGACCGGGTCCGCTCACGCCGGCGCCTCGAACCCGTCCAGCATGACGGTCAGCTGCTCGGTGGCGGCGAAGTCGCTGGAGCGCCGCTGTTCGGCCTGCCAGGCATCCGGGTGCCACAGGCGGAAATGGCGGCCGAAGCCGATGAATTGCACCGGACCGTTGATCGCCAGCGCGGCATGGGATGCCATGGGTTCGGGCAGGGCGATCCGCCCCTCCCGATCGGTCTCCACCGCCGTCACTTCGGAGAACATCGCGGTGGCCAGGGCGTCGTAGGCGCGACTGAACATCGGCACCCGGTCCAGCTGGCGCAGCAGGTAGGAATACACCGCCTCCGGCCAGGCTTCCACGCAGGGCAGCTGGTGCGAGCGGCGCAGCACCATGCGGCAGACCGCATCGTCTTCCGAGGTCCCGGCGTAGCGGCGCAGCAGCGTGCGGAACGGCGCGGGGATCGAGACCCGGGCCTTGCCGTCCAGCTTGTTCTGATGACTGCCCATGAATGGCGACATCGGCCGGCCCGGACTTTCGCGCTGCCCGCTTCCGGCGCGGCGCGCCGGACAAGGGGGATGGGTGGGTGCCCGTGGATGGGCACACATGGTCTAGCATGGGCAGGGATGGGCGGTAAAGCAAATCGCGCGGCTCTTCGGGCGAAATCGTGACGTTTCCTCCGACGTTCGGGCGGTCACACGCCATCGTGTAGGATCACGCGCCGTGACCGGGTCAAGACCAGGATTGCAACCATGGGCTGTGATCCCGATCGGGCTCGTGGCCGACCCTTCCGGCCATCCGGCCGATCGGGATCGCGCGCCGGGTTGGCGGGCGGCGGCGGCTGGTAAGGGGGCGCGAGGGAAACCGCCAGACGGTCTGTAAGCCGGGTTCTGTCCGCCCCCGAAGGAGCGGGACGGCCATTCCTCTGCGACGCGCCTCGCGGCGCGCCTCGCGCGACCAACCCGGGCGGCGGGGCGGGAACCCCCTGACGGTCGCTTGCGCGCCGCCGGCCGCCCCTATTCGGTCTTGCTCCCGGTGGGGTTTACCCTGCCGCCCCCGTTGCCGGGGGCGCGGTGCGCTCTTGCCGCACCGTTTCACCCTTGCCCGCGCGGACGCGGGCGGTTTGATTTCTGTGGCACTGTCCCTGGGGTCGCCCCCGCCGGCCGTTAGCCGGCACCGTTTTCCCGTGGAGCCCGGACTTTCCTCCATCGCTTGCGCGACAGCGGCCGTCCAACCGTCTGGCGGGGTCGCGGTGTGCTCCCGCGCCTTGCGCCGGTCAAGCCAGCAGGAAGCCCAGCCGGTCGGCTTCCAGCACCAGGCAGGTGAGCGCGCCGCCCATCACCGCGCCGGTATCGATGCCGATGCGGTTGGCGCGCAGCACCGGCTCGGGCGTCGGCGTGTGGCCATGCACCACCACCGCGCCGTGATCGAGCTTCGAGGAGAGGAAGGGCTCGCGGATCCATATCAGGTCATGCGGGTCCTGCCGCGCCAGCGGCACCCCGGGGCGGATGCCGGCATGGACGAACAGGTAGCCGCCGTCCTGATGGCGGAGCGGCAGCGCGCGGAGGAAGGCGAGGTCGTCGGCCGGCAGGGCGGCGGCCCAGTCGCGCGGCTCGGTGCGGCGGGAGACGCCCCAGGAGAGCAGGGTGTCGGCGCCGCCGTTCTGCATCCACACCAGCGCGGCGTGGTCCCGATCGGGGGCGTCGAGCGCGGCCAGCATCATCGCCTCGTGATTGCCGCGCAGGGTCAGGGTTTCGGTAACGCCGGCGGGCGGCGGGGCGGTGGCGAGATGCGCCACCACCTGGGCGGAATCCGGGCCGCGATCGACCAGGTCGCCGAGATGGACCAGCAGCGCCGAGGCGGTGGGGCGGGCGGCGAGGTCGGCGGCGATGGCGTCGTGCAGGGCGCGCAGCCGGTCGAGGCAGCCATGGATGTCGCCGATCGCATAGACGCGGCGGCCTTCGGGCAGGCTGGCGGGGGCGGGGTGGAGCTCGAGCATCGCGGGCGTGGTTGCGAGGGGGCGCCGAGGGTGCTATCGGGCCGCACCGCCTGTCCAGGGGTGGGGGATAGTTTAGCGGTAGAACTCCCGGCTCTGACCCGGGCAGCCTTGGTTCGAATCCAGGTCCCCCAGCCACGGCACGTATGACGCATTGTCTGCGTCCTGGTGCGCCGGCTATCTTTCTCCGCTCGACATTTCTGCCCAATCCTCCACGTGCAGCCCTGCCACCCGGGAAAACTCCCGCAGGTTGTTCGTGACCAACACGCATCCGGCGACGAGGGCGTGGCCGGCAATCATGGTGTCGTTACCGCCGATCGGCGTTCCCTTGGCCGTCAGGTCCTGCTTGATGCGCATGGCTTCTTCCGCGGCCGCGCGTTCCCACGGCAGGATGGCCGACAGGCGCACAACGAATGCGCCGACCAGTGCCCCATGGCGCGGCGAGGCTTTCCTGCCGATCGTGCCGAGCAGCATTTCGTAATAAGTGACGACCGAGATCACGATGCGGTTCTGCCGTTCCGCAGCGGCCTGAAGACGCGCGAGCACGGCGGTCGGGCGCTCACGCATGATGAAGGAGCAGATATTGGTATCGAGCATATAAACGATGCTCATTACCCGGGATCATCCTCATCCAAGGCGAATCTTCCCGCCTCGATCACGGGCGGGCGGTCACGCAGAAAATCCGCATCCGCCCGGGGCTCGTCCCGGAACGACAGCCACCCTGGTCGGACCGGGCGCAGCACGATGGCCTCGTCCTGCTTTTCAATGGCGAGTTCCGTCACCCCCGGAAACTCGAGATCCCTGGGGAGGCGGATCGCCTGATTCCGGTTGTTGCGGAAGATGGATACGGTGCGCATGGTCGTCCTGCCGACGGAACGGGCATGATCTTAGCATATGCCCGGCATATGTCAAGCCTTTCCGCCCGGTCAGTAGAACACCGCCGGAACCGCCCCCAGCAGCACCGCCCCCACCGCCTCGAAATGCGACTCCCGCGCCTGGATCTGTTGCGAGAGCGTGTGCAGGTCGCGGAACCGGCGCTCCAGCGGATTGCCGGTGAAGATCGCATCCACCCCGGCGGCGTGATGCGCCCAGTCCCCCGCGGCCACCCCTGCCGCGATCGCGTGCGAACAGGCCAGCCGCACCCGCGCGCGGGCCTCGAGCCCGATCGCGCCCCAGTCGGGCGCGGTCTCCCAGACCGCGCGCAGCACGGAGTCAAGATAGGCTTCGGCGGCGCCCAGCCCGGCCTCGGCGCGGGCGAAGCCGGCGCGCGCCAGGGCGTTTTCGGCCAGGCGCACCTGCCCGCGCGGGGCCTTCTCCGCCGCCAGGGCGGCGAATTCCGCCAGCATCCCGCGCGCGATCCCGCAGGCGACGCCGGCCACCCCCACCGCGTAGAGCCCCTGCATGGTGAAGGCGTAGAGCCGGCCCGGCACGGCGCGGGTCTCCGGTGTTTCGCGGGTGGCGCTGAAGGCTTCCGGCACGAAGAGGTCCCGCACCCGATAGCCTTCCGAGGCGGTGCCGCGCAGCCCGGTCACCTGCCAGTCGGCGATCCGCTCGGCGGCGGCGGCGGGAAACAGCAGGGTGCGGATCGCCACCCGCCCGTCGGGCAGGCGGCGCAGGCTGCCATCGGCCTCCCGCACCGGGCAATGCGCGCCCATCCAGCTGGCCTGGCGGGAGCCGGAGGCGAAATGCCAGGTTCCGCTGAGCCGGTAGCCGCCGGGCACCGCTTCGGCCTCGGTGCCGTCCGGCGGGCCCCACGCCACCCAGGCGCGCGGGGGCGCGAAAATCTCCCGCGCCGCGCTCTCCGGCAGGAAGGGCGCGATCAGGGCGGCGGAATTGGCGACGAACAGGTTCCAGCCCACCGAGGCGTCGTGGCGCGCGGCGGCGGCGATGGCGGCGGCATAGACCCAGGGCGGGGTCTCCTCGCCGCCCAGCGCGCGCGGCAGCAGAAGCCGGGGCAGGCGGGCCTCGTGCAGCCGGGTCAGCAGCGTCTCGGGGATCGCCTGGTCGCGCTCGATCGTCGCCGCGGCGGCTTCGATCTCGGCACCCAGCGCGGCGGCGCGGGCGGGCGGGTCAGCCGGGGTCGGCGGCATGGCGGCGCAGATCGGCGAGGTGGCACCAGTCGAGCGCGCCTTCGGCGGTGGCCGCCAGCACCACGCGCGGCGCGGCACCGGCCGCCAGCGCCTCCGCCCAGCGTGGCGCGCAGAGGCACCACCGGTCGCCCGGGCGGAGGCCGGGGAAGCCGAACTCCGGGCGCGGGGTGGCGAGGTCGTTGCCGGCGCGCGTGCTGAACTCCAGGAAGTCGGCGGTCATCACCACGCAAACCGTGTGGCTGCCGAGATCCTCGGGCCCGGTCTCGCAACAGCCGTTGCGGTAGAACCCGGTGACCGGGTCGGCCGAGCAGAGCGCGAGCGGCCCGCCGAGCACGTTGCGCCCCGGGCGACGCGGCGGCGGGCGGCCACCGCGGCGGGATGTATCGTCGAACGGCATCGGGCACCTCCGGTTGAATCTTGTTTCGCGCGCCGCCGCCCGCCAACCCGGCGCGCGGGGGATCAGACCCCATTGGCGGGGAGCCGGCAATCCGTGCCAGACTGGCGCCGACCAGGGAGGGTTCGGCGATGGACTTCGGCGCCTCGATCTTTTTCACCGACTATTCGATCAGCCCGGCCGCATTGGCCCCGGCGATGGAGGCGCGCGGCTTCGAATCGCTCTGGGCGCCGGAGCATTCGCATATTCCCACCTCGCGCCGCTCGCCCTACCCGGGCGGGGGGGACCTGCCGAAATCCTATTACGACGTGCTGGACCCGTTCGTGGCCCTGTCGGCGGCGGCGGTGGTCACCAGCCGGCTGAAACTGGGCACCGGGGTCTGCCTGGTGATCCAGCGCGATACCATCCAGACCGCGAAGCTGGTGGCCTCGCTCGACCAGATCAGCGGCGGGCGGTTCCTGTTCGGCATCGGCGGCGGCTGGAACGCCGAGGAGATGGAGGATCACGGCACCGTCTTCGAGACCCGATTCAAGAAGATGCGCGAGCAGATCGAGGCGATGGTGCAGATCTGGACCCGCTCGAAGGCGGAATATCAGGGCGAGTTCGTGTCCTTCCCGCCGATGATGACCTGGCCCAAGCCGATCCAGAAGCCGCACCCGCCGGTGATCGTGGGCGGCGCGTTCCCGCACGCGGCGCGGCGCGCGATCCGCTACGGCCAGGGTTGGATCCCGCTGGCCGGGCGCGGCGACGTGACGGCCCAGATCCCCGAGTTCCGCAAGATGGCCGAGGCGGCCGGGCGCGATCCGGCGAGCCTGCCGATCAGCCTGTTCTCGGCCAAGGACGATCCGGATACGCTGAAGCGCTACCGTGATCTCGGCGTGGCGCGGGTGACGGTGGCGCTGCCCTCGGCGCCGGCCGATCAGGTGCTGCCGCTGCTGGACCGCTGGGCCGAGCTGCGCACCGCCGTCGGGTAACCCGGCCGACCCGGGTATCGGAGGCTTGCCGTGACCGACACGCTGGACCCGCTGCTGCGTGATCTTATCGCCTTCGTCGCCGAGCCTCGACCCTACGCCGAGGTGCTGGACGCCTGGCGTACGTCCTGCCCCCGCCTGCCGGTATGGGAGGAGGCGGTCGCGCGCGGGCTGGTGGCGCATGGCCGGCGGAATGGCGTGGCGGTGGTGCGCGCCACTCCGGCGGGCCGCGTCTGGTCGTGTTCCCAGGGACCGGGGGCATGATTACCCCCGGCTACGTCCGCACCATGGCGGCCTACAACGCCGAGATGAACCGCCGCCTCTACGCCGCCGCCGACCGGCTGGGGGAGGACGCGCGCCGGGCCGACCGCGGCGCCTTCTGGGGCTCGATCCACGGCACCCTCTGCCATCTGGTCTGGGGCGATACGATGTGGATGAGCCGGTTCGACGGCGGGGCGAAACCCGACGTGCCGCAGCGTGCCTCCGCCGGCTGGGTGCGGGACTGGGCGGCGCTGGCGGCGGCGCGGCTGGCGCTGGATGCGCGCATCGCCGCCTGGGCCGAGCGGGTGGACGCGGGGTGGCTGGCCGGCGAGCTGGTGTGGATGTCAGGCTCGGTGGGGCGCGAGCTGCGCGCCGGGCACGGGTTTCTGGTGACGCATTTCTTCAACCACCAGACCCATCATCGCGGCCAGGCGCACGCGCTGATCACCGCCGCCGGGGAGGCGACGGGGGATACGGATCTGATGCTGGTGGTGGACGAGGTGGCGGGCTGAGCGCGGCGGGCAGGAGACCGCCTCGCGGCACCAACCGGGACCCAAAATTCCATCACGGATGGCCGTCAGGCTGAGCCGCGTTCGCAAACAGGGACTTCGACCGCCAACGGTAGAACGCATGGCTCAGCGGGATAATCGCAACGAAGATTGCGCCGGACAGGATCGAAAGAACGACGTCGCCTTGCAGCAGACCGATCAAGCTGCCGATGCACATGACCGGTATCACGACCGAACTCCAAATCAGGAGATAGAGCATGTCCAGTTCGTATTCGATACGAATGTGATCATGCGCTTTCTCGACCCGGAACGCGCCCTCTCGGCAGGGCGTGAGGGGGTTCCAGTTGCTCATGGCGCGTTCCGCCCGGAAATGGACCTTTCCATCGTGGATCTCGATGTCGGTGGCGCCCCGGCTCTCGAGGTGGCGCGCGATCCTGCGGCAGATCTCTTCCGTGTCCGCGTTCGATGCCTGCGCGATGGTGACGTCCGAGCGGATCCATCTCGGGAAATTCACTGCGCGGCGTCCAGTGCCACGCGCACCCGATTCCTGCGCATCATCGCCGCCACGGTGTTCCCGCTCAGCCCGGGTTCGTAACCGACACGGCGGCGGTCCTGGCTGACGAGCGCCGGCACCGGTCGCGCTTCCACCTCCGTCAGCGCGCCGACAGGGCCGTCATGCGCGACGCTCGCGGACGCGGTCTCGAGCGGGCGACCTCCGGCCCTCAGCCGTTCTTCCCCCCATACCGCCGCACCCGCAGCCGCGCCTGCTCGGCGTGCCCGGCGAAGTTCTCGATATCGCAGAGCCGCCCGCACACCTCTCCGATCGCCGCCGTCGCGTCGGCCGAAACCTCCTGCCAGGTCACGGTTTTCAGGAACTTCCCCACCCACAGCCCGCCGGTGTAGCGCGCCGCCCGCTTGGTCGGCAGGGTGTGGTTGGTGCCGATCACCTTGTCGCCATAGGCCACGTTGGTCTCCGGCCCCAGGAACAGCGCGCCGTAGTTGCGCATCCGCTCCAGGAACCAGCGCGGCTGCCGGGTCAGCACCTGCACGTGCTCGGACGCGATGCGGTCGGCCTCGGCCAGCAGCTCGTCATCGGTCTCGCACAGGATCACCTGGCCGTAGTCGCGCCACGCCTGCCCCGCCACGGCGCCGGTGGGCAGGCGGTCCAGTTGCCGGGCGATCTCGGCCTCGATCTGCCCGGCGATCCGCGCCGAGCTGGTGAGCAGGATCGCCGGCGAGGTCGGTCCGTGCTCGGCCTGGCCCAGCAGATCGGTCGCGCACATCTCGGCATCCGTGCTGTCGTCGGCGATGATCAGCGTCTCGGTGGGGCCGGCCAGCAGGTCGATGCCGACGCGGCCGAACAACTGCCGCTTCGCCTCCGCCACATAGGCGTTGCCCGGGCCCACCAGCATATCGACCGGCGCGATGGAACCGGTGCCCAGCGCCATCGCCGCCACCGCCTGCACGCCGCCCAGCAGGTAGATCTCATCGGCGCCGCCCAGCGCCATCGCCGCGATGGTGGCGGCCGGGGCGACCCCGTTCAGCGGCGGGGTGGCGGCGATCACCCGAGGTACGCCCGCCACCTTCGCGGTCACCACCGACATATGCGCCGAGGCGACCATCGGATAGCGCCCGCCCGGCACGTAGCAGCCGACCGAGGCGACGGGGATGTTGCGGTGCCCCAGGCGCACGCCGGGCAGGGTCTCGATCTCCACATCCCGCAGCGCCGCGCGCTGCGCCTCGGCGAAGCGGCGCACCTGGGCCTGGGCGAAGCGGATGTCATCGAGCGCCTGCGCCGGCACGCTGGCGATCAGGGCGTCGATCTCGGCCCGGGTCAGGCGGAAGCTGGCCGGCGACCAGTGGTCCAGCTTCGCCGAATACTCCCGCACCGCCGCGTCGCCGCGGGCGGCGATGTCGTCGAGCATCCGCTCGACCGTCTCGCGCACCGCGCGGTCGGCGGCGAACTTGTCGGCATCCGAGATGCCGGGTTTCAGCACGCGGATCATCGCATCCTCCGTTATTCGGCGGTCCAGCCGCCATCGACCAGCAGCGCGGTCCCGGTGATCATCGCCGCGGCGTCGGAGGCGAGGAACACCACCGCCCCCATCATGTCCTCGGGCTGCGCGAGGCGTCCCAGCTTGATCCGGCGCAAGGTGTCGGCGCGGAACGCCGGGTCCTGGAAGAACGGGCGGGTCAGCGGCGTCTCGGTGAAGGTCGGCCCGATGGTGTTGACCCGGATCCCGAGCGGGGCGAGATCGATCGCCATCGCCTTGGTCAGCCCCTCCAGCGCGTGCTTGGAGGCGCAATAGACGGTCCGGTTGGCGCCGCCGACATGGCCCATCTGCGAGGAGATGTGGATGATGGACCCGCCCTCGCCCGCCGCCGCCATCGCGCGCGCCGCCCGTTGCGCGACGAAGAAGGCGGCGCGGAGGTTGAGCCCCATGATGGCGTCGAAATCCTCGGCCGAGACGTCGAGGAAATGTCGCGGCCGGTTGGTGCCGGCGTTGTTGACCAGGATCCGCACCGGCGGGATGGCGGCTTCGGGATCGGTCACGTCCAGCACCAGCGCCTCGGCCGCGTGCCCGCGGGCGCGCAGCGCCGCGGCGGCGTCCTCCACCTCGGCGCGGGTGCGCGCGGCCAGGATGACATCGGCCCCGGCCTCGGCGAGCGCGGTGGCGGCGGCCAGCCCGATGCCCCGCCCGGCGCCGGTGACCAGGGCGCGGCGGCCGTCGAGGCGGAGCGAGGGGGTGCGCGGCAGGTCCATCCGGGCAGCATCGCAGACCCCGGCCGCACCCGCCAGATCGGTCAGTCCGCCGGCCAGAAATCCTCCGCCGTGATCCGCTCGAACGTCCACGGGCAGGTCGCGGGGAAGGTGCTTTCCGGCAAGCCGGTTTCTCCGCCCGCTTCGATGACGGCGTTGCCGTAGGCGTGCGCGATCGCTTCCGGAACCCGGGCCTTCAGGCTGGGGTTGTCGGCCAGATGCGCCGCCAGGTCACGACGCCGCACGCGGATGGTCGCCTGCCACGACGCGCCGCGACGGCCAGGCTGATACTGCCACTTGAGCAGGTGCAGCAGCAGGACCGCGAGCCGGCTGACCAGCTCCCGCTTTTCGGTCCGGCCCATGCTCTCGATCTCCTCGGCGATGTGTTCGACGTCGGCCTGCGCCAGCTTTCCGGCGCGCAGCAGCCGGGCCTGCTCGTTCGCCCAGGCATGGAAATCACGCTCGTAGAGTATCGAATTGCTCATCGGATCACCCGTTTTGCCAGCATCGCTCCCAGTCCCGCCGTTCCGCCAGCATCGCAGATCCCGGCCGCACCCGCCAGATCGCTGATCCAGATCAGTGCGCGCCGCCGCGCCCGGCCGATATTACCGCGAAGCAATCCCCCGGACCTTCTGCGCAAGCGGAGGCTGGGATACAAACCGCCGAGGAAAGCAACGTGACCGTGGCCAGTCTCGCCTCCGCTCCCATCGCGCCCACGCGGCGCAACCTGCATCGCTTCGCCAACCCGGGCCGCTTCCTGCGGCTTGCGGGGCGGGTGCTGCCATGGCTCGCGGCCCCCGGCGTGGTGCTGACCGCCATCGGCATCGTCTGGGGCCTGTTCTTCTCCCCGGCCGACTGGCAGCAGGGCGACGCGGTGCGGATCATGTATATCCACGTCCCCGCCGCCTGGCTCGCCTCGGCGGGCTACGCGGGGATCGCCGCCTGCTCGGTCGCCTCGCTGGTCTGGCGCCATCCGCTCGCCGATCTGGCGGCGCAGGAGATCGGGCCGCCCGGCGCCGCCTTCACGGCACTCTGCCTCATCACCGGCAGCCTCTGGGGCAAGCCGATGTGGGGGGCCTGGTGGGTCTGGGACGCGCGGCTGACCTCGGTGCTGGTGCTGTTCTTTCTCTATCTCGGCCACATCACCCTGATCCGTGCCTTCGACAACCCCGAACGCGGCTACCGCGCCGGCGCCATCCTGGCCCTGCTCGGCGCGGTCGATCTGCCGATCATCAAGTTCAGCGTCGATTGGTGGCACACCCTGCACCAGGGCAACACCTTCTCGCTCACCGGCGCGCCGCACATGTACATCACCATGATCTACCCGCTGATCTTCACCACCCTCGGCTTCTCGCTGGTGTTCGCCGCCATCGTCACCGCCCGGCTCCGCGCCGCGGTGATGGAGCGCCGCATCCGCGCCCTGCTGCTGGCGCGCGCCGAGGAGCGCGTGGCATGACCTACCTGCCCTACATCATCCCTTCCTACGCCCTCGGCATCCTGGTGCCCGCCGGGTTCGGGCTGGCCGCTTTCCTCCGGATGCGTCGCGCCGACCGCCGGCTGGCCGCCATCGACCCCCGCCGCGCCCGCCGTGGAGATCAGTCATGACCCGCAAGCGCCGCCGCCTCTATCTGTTGCTCGCCTGCGGCCTCGGCGTCGGCTCCGCCAGCGCGCTGGCCCTGACCGCCTTCCAGAGCAGCCTCACCTTCTTCGTCACCCCCACCCAGATCGCCACCCACCACCCGCCGCCCGGCCACGTCCTGCGCCTCGGCGGGCTGGTGCAGCGGGGCAGCGTGAAGCACCTGCTGGCGGGCGGCAAACCCGAGGTCCGGTTCGCCGTCACCGACGGGCGCGATGCGGTCACCGTGACCTATATCGGCGTGCTGCCCTCGCTCTTCCGCGAAGGCCAGGGGATCGTCGCCATCGGCAGCCTCGGTCCGGGCGGCACGTTCCGCGCCACCGAGGTCCTGGCCAAGCACGATTCCGACTACATGCCCAAGGACGTGGTGGCGGCGCTGAAGAAATCCGGCCACTGGATGCCCGCCCAGGGCGCGCCGCCGCCGGCCTCCACCTGGTGGGACAAGACCCGCTTCTCCGCCGCCGCCGCCCCCGTTCACGCCGCATCCGAATGATCCCCGAACTCGGCCATTTCGCCCTCGCCCTCGCGGTCGCCATCGCCGCCGCCCAGGCAGTTCTGCCGATCATCGGCGCGCGCGCCGGCGACGCGCGGCTGATGGCCGCTGCCCCGGCGCTCGCGCTCGGCCAGCTGATCGCCATGATCGTCTCGTTCGGCTGCCTGATCTGGAGCTCGGTGGTCAGCGATTTCTCGGTTTACGACGTGGCGATGAACTCGGCCTCGAACGAGCCGCTGTTCTATCGGATCACCGGCGTCTGGGGGAACCATGACGGCTCGATCCTGCTCTGGTGCCTCGTGCTGGCGCTCTGCGGCGGCGCGGTCGCGCTGTTCGGGCGCAACCTGCCCTCGGCGCTGCGGGCGCGGGTCATCGGCGCGCTCGGCATCGTCTCGGCCGGGTTCCTGCTGTTCACCCTGACCGCGTCCAACCCGTTCCGCCGGCTCTGGCCGCCGCCGGTGCAGGGGGCGGCGATCAACCCGCTGTTGCAGGACCCCGGCCTCGCGGTGCATCCGCCGATCCTCTACATCGGCTATGTCGGCTTCTCGATCCCGTTCGCCTTCGCCGTGGCCGCGCTGCTGGAAGGCCGGGTCGATCCGATGTGGGGGCGCTGGGTGCGCCCCTGGACGCTGGCGGCCTGGTGCTTTCTGACCTGCGGCATCGCGCTCGGCTCCTGGTGGGCCTATTACGAGCTCGGCTGGGGCGGCTACTGGTTCTGGGACCCGGTCGAAAACGCCTCGCTGCTGCCGTGGCTCACCGGCACCGCGCTGCTGCACTGCGCGATCGTGGTGGAAAAGCGCGACACGCTGAAAGTCTGGGCGGTGCTGCTGGCGATCGCCACCTTCTCGCTCAGCCTCTGCGGCACCTTCATGGTCCGCTCCGGCATCCTGAACTCGGTCCACAGCTTCGCGGTGGATCCCACCCAGGGCGTCTTCATCCTGACCCTGCTCGCCATCACCATCGGCGGGTCGCTGGCGCTGTTTGCCTGGCGGGCACCGACCCTGGTCGCCACCGGCGTGTTCGCGCCGATCTCGCGCGAGGCCGCGCTGGTGGTCAACAACGTGCTGCTCTGCGCGATCTGCGCGGTGGTCTTCACCGGCACCGCCTACCCGCTGCTGGCCGCGGTGTTCCACGAGCAGCTCAGCGTCGGCCCGCCCTATTTCCACCTGACCGTGGTGCCGCTGCTGATCCCGCTCTTCGCCGCCATGAGCGTCGGCCCCGTCCTGCCCTGGAAGCGCGCCCGCCTCGCGCCCGCCCTGCTGCGCCTGTGGTGGGCCGCCGCCGCCGCCGCCGCGGTCGGCATCGCCGCCGAGGTGGGGGTGCGCAACGCCTTCGCCGCCGGCGGCTTCGCCGGCGCCACCTGGCTGATCCTGGGCGCCTTCGCCGAACTGGCCGAGCGCACCAGGCTGTTCCGCACCTCCGCCGCCGGCTTCTGGTCCCGGCTGCGCGCCCAGCCGCTGGGCGTGTGGGGCGCGGCCATCGCCCATGCCGGGCTCGGGGTGACGGTGGCCGGCATCGCCGGCATGGCCCTGGCCCAGTCCACCATCGTCGCCGTCCGCCCCGGCCAGACCATCGGCTTCGGCGGCTACCAATGGACCCTGCTCGACGAACGCGACGTGCCGGGACCGGACTACATCGCCCACGTGGCCGACCTGCGGATCAGCCGCGACGGCCACCCGATCGCGGTGGTCCACCCGTCGGTGCGAACCTTCCCGGAATCGCACCAGTCGGTCACCGACACCGCGATCAAGACCAACCTGCTGCGCGACCTCTACATCGCCATGGGCGGCGAACAGAACGGCGCGGTGGTGCTGCGGCTGCACGTCAACACGCTCGCCCCGTTCGTCTGGCTGGGCGCGCTGGTGATGGCGGCGGGCGGGGCGCTGTCGCTGGTGGACCGCCGGCTGCGCGTCGGCGCCCCGGCCCGCCGCGCCGCGCCCGACGGCGCGCCGGCCTGAGGTCATGGATACGATCGCCCGCCGCCGGCTGCTGATGCTCGCCCCGCTGGCCGTGGCCGGGGCCGGCAGCGTGGTCTTCTGGGAGCTGCTGGCGCGGATGCAGACCGGCAGCTACGACCCGCATCTTCTGAAATCCATGCTGGTCGGCAAACACCTGCCGGCCTTCTCCCTGCCCGGACAGCCGCCCTCGGCCGGCTTCTCCAACACCGAGGTCAACGCCGGCCCGCTGCCCGCGCTGGTCAATTTCTTCGCCTCGTGGTGCATCCCCTGCGTCGAGGAAATGAACGAGCTGATGCACCTGAAGGCCCAGGGCGTGACCATCTGGGGCATCGCCTACAAGGACAAGATCGACGCCACCGCCGCCTTCCTGATGCGCCGCGGCGACCCCTACCACCGCGTCGCTCGCGACGCCGACGGACGAACCGCCATCAACTTCGGCCTTTACGGTGTGCCCGAAACCTACCTGATCGACCGCACCGGAACCGTCCGCCTCCGCTACGCCGGCGCGCTCACCGCCGCCGCCATCCTGCCCGAACTGCGGAAATGGGGGTGGACGTGATCGGGATGGGGTGGTGGGGCGGGAGGGAAGGCCAGGGGGGCGCTGCCCCCCTGGACCCGCCGCCAGGGGGTCGGCCCCCTGGCCCCCTCCCGCTCCGAGCCAAAGTGAAGGGTTCCAAGGGCCAGCCCTTGGCGGGGGTCCAGGGGGCGGCGCCCCCTGGCCTTTCTTTCCCGCCCCTCCGTCCCATCCTGATCGCATTCCTCCTCATTCTGGCGGTGGCGGGGCGGGCGCGGGCGTTGGAGAGTCCGTCGGAGATGCTGGCGAACCCGGTGTTGGAGAAGCGGGCCGAGGCGATCGGGATGCAGCTTCGGTGTGTGGTGTGTCAGAACGAGAGCATCGAGCAGTCGAATGCCAGTCTGGCCAAGCAGTTCCGCGGCATCATTCGCCGTCGGGTGCTGGACGGCTGGTCGAACAAGCGGATCATTGCCTGGATGGTGCACCGGTATGGCACTTTCGTTTTGTTACGACCCCCCTTCGATCCGATGACCTGGGTATTGTGGGGTGCGCCGGTGATCGCGGTGGCCGCTGGCGGGGTGTCGATCTGGGTGTTTCGCCGCCGTGGCGTGCCTGCGCCGGTACCGTTGTCGCCCGAGGAGCATCGGGCGTTGGCGGAGCTCGAATAGCGCGATGATCTGGGTTGGCATTGCCGTTTTGTGCGCGGTGGCGCTGCTGCCGTTGGCGTTGTCGCAGATGCGTGGCATGGCGGCGTTGCGCGGGCGGCGGGCGCCGGCGCTGGCATTGTTGCGTGGGCAACTGACCGAGCTCGACCGCGACCTGGCGGAGGGGCGGATTGCCGCGCCCGAGCACGAGGCGGCGGTGATCGAGGTGCAGCGGCGGATGCTGGCCGAGGCGCGTCTGAGCGAGCCGGCGGTGGAGACCTCCGGGCAGTCGCCGGCGCTGGTGGCCTTCGTGCTGGTGCCGGTGGGGGCGCTGGCGCTCTATCTGGTCGGCGGGTCGCCGGGGTTGCCGGCCGCGCCGCTGGCGGCCCGGGTGGCCGCGGCCGAGGCGCGGGCGCGCCAGGAGATGGCGTTGATCGGCGCGCTCAAGGGGGCGCTGGCGAAGCTGGATCCGGCGTCGGCCAAGGCGCGGCGCGGCTATGTTCTGCTCGGCAATGCCGAGGCGCGGCTGGGCAACATGATGGGGGCGGCCGAGGCCTGGCAGACCGCGCTGGCGGCGCGGTTCGATCCGACCCTGGCCGCCGAGACCGCGGAGGCGATGACCGAGGCGAACGGGCATGTGACCCCGGCGGCGGCGGCGCTGTTTCGCCGGGCGCTGGCGGGTGCGCCGGCGGACGCACCCTGGCGGGCGATGGTGGAGCGGCGGCTGGGCGGTGGTTGATGACGGGATAATCCAGGTTCCGGGTGGTCCTTCCTGGTCCATTGGCAGCGGTCAGGGGCGGCCTTCACGCGGGCCGGCCAGGGGCGGGGGCGCCGCCAGCGCCCGCACCGCGGCCTCCAGCGGCGCGGCCCCCAGCCGCGCGCGCGCCATCGCCTGCCCGGCAGCACCCAGCGCCCGGCGCGCCGAGGCGTCCTCGGCGAGGCGACGCAGCCACGCGGCGGCGTCATCGATGTCCGGCTCGGCCCATTCCGCGCCCGGCCCGGCATAGACGCCGCGCGGGTCCTCCACCGGCACCAGCCGGTAGCGGACCAGGGCGGCGCTGGTGGCGTCCATGAAATCCAGATTGCCGGACCAGCCGGTGGCGATCACGGGCACGCCGAGGAGCATCGCCTCGGCCGGCACCAGCCCCGCGCCCTCGCTGCGGTGGAGCGACAGCACCAGATCGGCCGCGCGGGTCAGGGCGAGCGAATCGGCGGGCGGCAAGGTGCGGGTCTCGATGCGGACATTGCTCATGCCCGCCGTCGCCGCGCGGACCGCCCCGAGATCGACCGGCGCGTGATCGGCATGGCCGAGCTTGAGCAGCAGCAGCCGGTCCGTGCGGTCGCCGAAGGCGGCGCGGAAGGCGGCAACCGAAGCCAGCGGGTTCTTGCGCGCGAAGGAGGACGCCAGATTGGCCGAGACCAGCACCACCAGCGCGGTCTCCGGCAGGCCGAAATCGGCGCGCCCGAGCGCGGAGGGTGCCGGCGGGCAGGCGGCCAGCGGGTGCGGCACCACAACCGGTGGCGGGCCGAGCGGGGCCAGCGCCGCGGCGGCGAAGCCCGAGGGGGTCCAGACGTCGTGGACCAGCCGGATGCCGCAAGCCCAGTCCGCCGGCGCGCGCGGCAGTTCCCACACGAAATACCCGACCCGGCGCCGGCCGCGCAGCAGGGGCCGCGGCAGGCGGGCGAGCGCCAGGCCCAGCAGCGGCGGGTTGACGTGCAGGATCAGCGCGGCCTCGGCGGGCGGGCCGGGCCAAGGGGGCGGCCAGGGCGGGGCCGGCAGGTCCGGGGTATGGGCGGGCAGCAGCTTGCCGAGGTCCAAGCCCCAGGCGGGGATGCCGAGGCCGGCGAGCGCGTCCAGCATCCGTCGCGCCCCCTCGCCCAGGCCGGTGGCCCGCGAGAGTTCGCCCGCCACCACCACCCCGCCGGCGGCGGCGGGCGGCGGCTGCGGGGGCGACGGGGCGAGCCAGGCGCCGGCGCGGCCGAGCCAGCGCCGCCGCGCCGATGCAGGCAGGCGGCGCCAGAGGCGGGAGGGCCAGGAGGCGGCGGACATGGCCCCGTCTATGCCGGCGCGGAAACCGCTTGCCAATCGCGGACGGAGGGCGTAGAGAGCCTTTCAACAATACATTCTCCAACCTTCAGGAGGGTGGCCCAAGTGGCCACCTTTTTTATTGCCCACTCCTCATCCCGATCCCGTCGGCCTGGAAGCCAGGCTCACCGCGCTGCTTGCGCCCGCGCTGGAAGCGATGGGTTATGAGCTCGTGCGCGTCGCGGTCCTGGGGCGGGATCGGCCGACGGTACAGATCATGGCCGACAAGGCCGACGGCGCGCTGATCGCGGTGGCCGATTGCGAGGCGATCAGCCACGCCATGGGTGCCCTGCTGGACGTGGAGGACCCGCTCCCCGGGGCCTGGACGCTGGAAGTGAGCTCGGCCGGCATCGATCGGCCGCTCACGCGCCCCAAGGACTGGGCGCGCTTCGCCGGCCATGTCGCCCGCGCCGAATCGGAGGTCCCGATCGACGGGCGCAAGCGGTTTTCCGGCACCATCCTGGAGGCGAACGAGACCGAAGCCCGGCTGCGACTCGACGACGGGCGCGAGGTGACGCTGCCTTTCGCCGCGCTGCGCCGCGCCCGGCTGGTGCTGACCGATGCGCTGATCGCGGCCACCGCGCCCAGCGCCCCCGCTCACTGACCCCGTTCCCGAACCCGAGGAACCCGCCATGGATACCGCCGTCGCCCGCCCCGAGCTGCTGCTGGTCGCCGATGCCGTCGCGCGTGAGAAGAACATCGATCGCGACGAGGTGATCGAGGCGATGGAGCAGGCGATCCAGAAGGCCGGCCGCGCCAAATACGGTCACGAGAAGGACATCCGCGCGACCATCGACCGCAAGACCGGCGACGTGCGCCTGTCGCGCTGGACCGAGGCGGTGGAGGCGGTGGAGAACGAGGAGACTCAGATCCCCGTTCACATCGCCCGCAAGTTCAAGCCCGGGATCGAGGTTGGCGAGTTCATCGTCGATCCGCTGCCGCCGATCGATTTCGGCCGCATCGCCGCGCAGACCGCCAAGCAGGTGATCGTGCAGCGGGTGCGCGAATACGAGCGCAAGAAGCAGTTCGAGGAGTTCAAGGACCGGGTCGGCGAGATCGTCAACGGCGTGGTCAAGCGCACCGAGTACGGCAACCTGATGGTCGAGCTCGGCCGCGCCGAGGCGCTGCTGCGCCGCGACGAGCTGATCGGGCGCGAGAGTTTCCGCAACGGCGACCGGGTGCGTGCCTATATCTATGACGTGCGCGACGAGATGCGGGGGCCGCAGATCTTCCTGAGCCGCACCCATCCCGGGTTCCTGGCCAAGCTCTTCGCCCAGGAAGTGCCCGAGATCTACGACGGCATCATCGAGATCAAGGCGGTCTCCCGCGATCCCGGCTCGCGCGCCAAGATGGCGGTGATCAGCCGCGATTCCTCGATCGACCCGGTCGGCGCCTGCGTCGGCATGAGGGGATCGCGGGTGCAGGCGGTGGTGGCGGAATTGCAGGGCGAGAAGATCGACATCATCCCCTGGTCGCCGCAGGCCGCCACCTTCGTGGTGAACGCGCTGGCCCCGGCCGAGGTCTCCAAGGTGGTGATGGACGAGGAGGCCGGGCGGGTCGAAGTGGTGGTGCCGGAGGATCAGCTCAGCCTGGCGATCGGCCGGCGCGGGCAGAATGTGCGCCTCGCCTCGCAGCTGACCCGCTGGGACATCGACATCCTGACCGAGGCCGAGGAGAGCGAGCGCCGCCAGGAGGAGTTCCGCCGCCGCAGCGCGGTCTTCGTCGAGGCACTCGACGTGGACGACATGATCGCGGGGCTGCTGGTGACCGAGGATTTCGGCTCGGTCGAGGAGCTGGCTTCGGTGCCGCTCGACGAGCTCGCCTCGATCGAGGGGTTCGACGAACATATCGCCGGCGAGCTGATCCGCCGCGCCGAGACGTTCCTGGAACGGCGCGACAGCGAACTGACCGAGCGGCGGGTGGCGCTGGGGGTGACCGACGAGCTGGCGGAGATGGAGGTCTTCTCGCCGGCGATGCTGGTGGCGCTGGGCGATGCGGGGGTGAAGACCCTGGACGATCTGGCCGATCTCGCCTCTGACGAGCTGACCGAGATCCTGGGCGCCGGGGCGATGGACGCCGAGACCGCGAACGCGGTCATCATGGCCGCCCGCGCGCATTGGTTCGAGGGTGAAGCGGATGCCGCGGGCAGCGCGGCGGATGCCGAGGGCAGCGCGAAGGAGCCGGATCACGACAGCTGACCCTGCGTCCGAGCCCGAGGAAACCGGCCCGCTGCGGCGCTGCCTGGTCAGCCGCGAGCGCGCGCCCAAGGCGGGGATGATCCGCTTCGTCATCGGTCCCGATGGCGCGGTGGTGCCGGACCTGGCCGCAACGCTGCCCGGACGTGGGCTGTGGTTGAGCGCGCGCGCCGATGTGATAGAAACCGCCTGCAAGCGCGGGGTCTTCGCCAAGGCCGCGCGCGCCGCGGTGACGGTGCCGGCCGATCTGCCGGCCCGCCTGCGGGAGGGAGTGGAGCGCCGGATCGTCGAGACGCTCGGGCTGGCCCGCCGCGCGGGACAGGCAGTGGCTGGCCATGACAAGGCCGGCGCATGGCTGCGCGAGGGGCGGGCGGCGCTGGTGGTCCAGGCCTGCGATGGCAGCCCGGAGGAGCGGCGGCGGTTTCTGGGCGGGCGGGAGATGCCCGTCGTGGCCCCGTTGCCGGCCGCCACGCTGGGGGCCGCCTTCGGCCGCGAGCGCGCGGTGCATGTGGCGGTGGCGCCCGGCCGGCTGGCCGGGATGCTGCAAACCGAAGCCGGGCGGTTGGCCGGGCTGCGGGGGACGATGACGGAACCGGCCGGGGGCAGCCCCGGTCCTGACGACAGACAGGCGGGCACAGCCCGACAGGCGGGGTAATGAGCGACGGCGGCAAGGATCAGGACGCGAGCAAGAACCGGCTCTCGCTGAGGCCAGCGGGACGGCTGGAGATCGGGCGTACGGTCGATGCCGGCTCGGTACGGCAGAGCTTCAGCCACGGCCGCTCGAAAGTGGTGCAGGTGGAAGTGCGCAAGAAGCGCGCGCCGGTGCCCACCGCGCCCGCTTCGCCCGCGCCCGGGGCGCCGCGCCCGCAAGGGGGGCGCGCGCCGGCCGGCCCGGTGCGCGCGCTGACCGCGACCGAGCTCGCCACCCGCCAGCGGGTGCTCGAGGAACAGCAGAAGGAATCCGCGCGGCGCGAGGCCGAGCGGCGCGAGCAGGAGAAGATCTCGATCCTGTCGGCGGCCGAGGAAGCCCGCCGGCGCGAGGAAGAAGCCAGGCGGGCGGCGGAAGCGGCGGAAGCGGCGCGGCTGCAAGCCGAGGCCGAAGCCGCGCAGGACGCCGAGGCCGAAGCCGCCCCGGTGGCGGCCGAGACGGTGGCCGCCGCGGCCCTCCGCCCGGCTCAGGACCGCACCCAGGACCGGGCCCCAGACCGCGCCGGCCCGGCCGCGCGCGCCGGACAGCCCGCTGCCCGCCCCGGTGCCCCGGCCCGTCCCGGCGCGCCGGCGGGCCGCCCGCCCGCGCGCCCCGGCGCCAGCCCGTCGGCCGCGCCCCCGAGCGCGGTCGAGACGCTGCGCCTGCGCCGCGGCGGCGAGGAGGAGGACGACCGTCCCCGCCGCCCCGGCGGACCCGGCACCCCGGCCCGCAAACCCCCGGTGGTGGCGCCGCGCAAGACCACCGACGACCGCCGCCGGCCCGGCCGGATCGATGTGCAGGCCGCGATCGAGGGCGAGGACGAACGGGTCCGCTCGCTCGCCTCGGTGCGCCGCCAGCGCGAACGCGAGCGCCGTCAGGCGGAACTGGAGCGGTTGCGCTCCGATCAGGTGAAAGTCGTGCGTGACGTCATTCTTCCCGACCAGATCACGGTGCAGGAACTCGCGAACCGCATGGCGGCGCGCACGCCCGATGTCATCAAGACGCTGATGAAGCTCGGCGTGATGGCCACCGTCACGCAAAGCCTGGACGCCGACACCGCCGAGCTGGTGGTGGCCGAATTCGGCCATCGCGCCCGACGGGTTTCGGAATCCGACGTCGAACTCGGCCTGGAAGGCGCGGTCGATACCGAAGCCGAGCTGATGGCGCGCCCGCCGGTGGTGACCATCATGGGCCATGTCGATCACGGCAAGACCTCGCTGCTGGACGCGCTGCGCGCCACCGACGTCGCCGCGCACGAGGCCGGCGGCATCACCCAGCATATCGGCGCCTACCAGGTGGCCCTGCCGTCCGGACAGAAGATCACCTTCATCGACACCCCGGGCCACGAGGCCTTCACCGCCATGCGCGCCCGCGGCGCCTCGGTCACCGACATCGTGGTGCTGGTGGTCGCGGCCGATGACGGGGTGATGCCGCAGACGATCGAAGCGATCCGGCACGCCAAGGCGGCCGGCGCGCCGCTGATCGTCGCCATCAACAAGATGGACAAGGCGGACGCCAACCCCGACCGGGTACGCCAGGAACTGCTGAGCCACGAGGTGGTGGTGGAGGCGATGGGCGGCGAAACCCAGGACGTCGAGGTCTCGGCCACCAAGCGCACCGGACTCGACCGGCTGGAGGAGGCGATCCTGCTGCAGGCCGAGCTGCTGGGCCTCGCCGCCAACCCGGAGCGCGCCGCCGAAGGCTCGGTGATCGAAAGCCGGCTGGACCGCGGGCGCGGCCCGGTGGCGACGGTGCTGATCCAGAAAGGCACCCTGCATCAGGGCGATATCGTCGTCGCCGGCGCCGAATGGGGCCGGGTGCGGGCGATGCTGGACGACAAGGGGCGGGCGCTGAAGGATGCCGGACCGTCGATGCCGGTGGAAATCCTGGGGCTGGTCGGCGTGCCGGCCGCCGGCGAACCCGTCGTCGCGGTGGAGAACGAAAGCCGCGCGCGCGAAATCGCCGAGTTCCGCACCCGCAAGCTGCGCGAGAAATCCTCGGCCGGCGCGGTCGCCGCGCGCGGCACGCTGGACCAGATGCTGGCGCGCATCCAGGCCGGCGAGCAGAAGGAAGTCGCGGTCCTCATCAAGGCCGACGTGCAGGGCAGCGCCGAAGCCATCGCCGCGACGGTGCAGAAACACGCCACCGAGGAAGTGAAGGTCCGCGTGCTGCACGCCGCGGTGGGGCAGATCACCGAAAGCGACGTGCAGCTGGCCAAGGCCTCGACGGCGATCGTCATCGCCTTCAACGTCCGCGCCACCGCGCAGGCACGCGAAATGGCGAGCCGCGACGGGGTGGAGATCCGCTACTACTCCATCATCTACGAAGTGGCCGACGACGTGGCCAAGCTGGTGGCCGGCAAGACGGCACCGAAAGCGCGGGAGAAATTCCTGGGCTATGCCGAGATCCGCCAGGTCTTCAACATCACCAAGGTGGGCAAGGTGGCCGGCTGCATGGTCACCGAGGGCCTGGTCAAGCGCGGCGCCGGGGTCCGCCTGCTGCGCGAGAACGTGGTGATCCACCAGGGCGAACTGTCGCAGCTGAAACGCTTCAAGGACGACGTCCGCGAGGTGGCGCGCGGCTACGAATGCGGCCTGTCCTTCGCCGGCTTCCACGACCTGCAGGAAGGCGATGTGGTGGAGTGCTTCGAAACCGAGCTGGTCCCGGCGTGAAATCCGCCGGCCCATCGCAGCGTCAGCTGCGCGTGGGGGAGGAAATCCGCCACGTGCTCGCCGGCATCTTCGCGCGTGGGGAGTTCCGCGACCCGGACCTCGCGAGTGCCCATATCACGGTCACCGAAGTGCGACTCAGCCCCGACCTGAAACACGCGACCGTGTTTCTGGCCCGGCTGGGCCGCAGCGACGTCGCCCTGCTGCTGCCCGCGCTGAAACGCGCCAGCGCCTACCTGCGCAGCCAGGTCGCCCACGCGCTGCGCCTGCGCTACGCCCCCGACCTGCACTTCCAACCCGACCACGCACTGGAACAAGCCACCACCATCGACCGCCTGCTCCACACCCCGGACGTGGCACGGGACCTGGAGGGGGGGTGATCGGGGGGGGTGAAGGCCAGGGGGCGCTGCCCCCTGGACCCCTGCCAGGGGACTGGTCCCCTGGACCCCTCGGACTGGGTTCCAAGGGCCAGCCCTTGGCAGGGGGTCCAGGGGGGCAGCGCCCCCCTGGCCTTCGTGCCCTCCGATGACCCCCCCTCTGGTTGCCGTGGTCCTGCCCGGTGGGGAGGGGTTTGCGCCTGCGGCGGTGGGGGCGGTGGGGTTGGTGGTGCATCGGCTGGCGGGGGCGGCTGGTGGGTTTCGGGCGGTGGTGGTGGTTCAGGCCGGTGCGGCGGTGTTTGCCGACCGGGAGGTGATTTCGGTTCGGGCCTGGCCGTTTCCGCGGGTTTATGCGCGGGCGCGCTACTTCCGGGCGGTTTTGCGCGGGTTGCGCGGGCTGCGGCCGGCGCTGGTGGAGGTTCACAACCGGCCGGCGCTGGCGTTGTTTCTGGCGCGTCGGCTGGATGTGCCGGTGATATTATTTCTCCACAACGATCCGCAGGGGATGCGCCGCGCGGCGACGGTGGCCGAGCGGCGTGTGTTGTTGCGTCGGCTGGCGGGGGTGGCGGTGGTATCGGCGTTTTTGCGCGGGCGGTTGTTGGAGGGGGTGGCGTCCGGCGGGGCGCCGGTGGTGGTGGTTCCGAACGCGATCGATCTGGTGGCGCTGCCGCCGGGGTTGCCGGCGGCGGCGCGGGAGCGGGTGATTCTGTTCGTCGGCCGGCCGATCCTGGAGAAGGGGGTGGATACGTTCCTGCGGGCGATGGCGCTGGCGTTGCCGGATTTGCCGGGGTGGCGGGCGGTCTTGCTGGGTTCGCGGGATCACACGCCGGGCGGGGAGGTTCCGGTGGCGGATGGGGTGGAGGTGTTGGGGTATCGTCCGCATCCCGAGGTGCTGGATTGGATGGGGCGGGCGGCGATGGTGGTGATGCCGAGCCGCTGGGCCGAGCCGTTCGGGTTGGCGGCCTTGGAGGCGATGGCGATGGGGGCGGCGCTGGTCTGTTCCGACCGCGGGGGTTTGCCCGAGGTGGTGGGGGATGCGGCGCTGGTGATCGACCCCGAGGATGCGGCTGGCGTGGCGGGCGCGGTGGTGGCGCTGGCGGGGGATTTGGCACGACGAGAGGAGCTGGCGGCGCGCGGGCGGGCGCGGGCGGCGGGGTTCGGGCTGGCGCCGGCGGCGGCGGCGCTGGACGGGCTCAGGCGGGCGGCGTTGATATGAGTCTTGTTTTGCGCGCCGCCGCCCCATCTTGCTCCCCATGGCAACCCGGCGCGCAATACCAGCCGGTCGAATGGCCGGAAGAGTCGGCCATTCGGCCGGCTGGTATTACACCAGCCGCATCTGCCGCACCGCCGCGCCGATGAAGGCGGCGAACAGCGGGTGCGGGTCGAACGGTTTGGATTTCAGTTCCGGGTGATACTGGACCCCGACGAACCACGGGTGATCGGGCCGCTCGACGATTTCCGGCAGCACGCCGTCCGGCGACATGCCGGAGAAGCGCAGGCCGGTGCCTTCCAGCAGCTCGCGGTAATGGACGTTCACCTCGTAGCGGTGCCGGTGGCGTTCCTGGATGGCGGCGGCGCCGTGGTAGATGGCGCGCACCAGGCTGCCCTCGGCCAGCATCGCCGGGTAGGCGCCAAGGCGCATGGTGCCGCCGAGGTCGCCGCCCTCGCGCCGGCGTTCGATTTCGTTGCCGCGCGCCCATTCGGTCAGCAGGCCGACCACCGGGTCGCGGCAGGGGCCGAACTCGGTGGAGGAGGCGTCGCCGAGGCCGGCCTGGTTTCGCGCCGCCTCGATCACCGCCATCTGCATGCCGAAGCAGATGCCGAAGAACGGCACGCCGCGTTGGCGGGCGAAGCGGACCGCCTCGATCTTGCCGGGGGTGCCGCGTTCGCCGAAGCCGCCCGGGACCAGGATGCCGTGAACGCCTTCCAGCCGCTGGACGGTGCCGGGCTGCTCGAAGACTTCGCTGTCCATCCAGTCCAGCCGCACCTGGACCTGGTTGGCGATGCCGCCATGGGCCAGGGCTTCGGCGAGCGATTTATAGCTGTCGAGCAGGTTGGTGTATTTGCCGACCACGGCGATGCGGACTTCGCCTTCCGGGGCGCGCACGATCTCGACGATGCGCTGCCAGCGGGCAAGGTCGGGGGCGCGGTCATGGGGCAGGGCGAAGTGGCGCAGCACCTCGCGGTCCATGCCCTCGGCGTGGTAGCGCAGCGGCACCGCGTAGATGCTGTCCACGTCGAGCGCGGGGATCACCGCTTCGGGGCGGACGTTGCAGAACAGCGCGATCTTGCGGCGTTCCCCTTCCGGGATCGGCCGGTCGCAGCGGCAGAGCAGCATCTGCGGCTGGATGCCGACGTTGAGCAGCTCCTTCACCGAATGCTGGGTGGGCTTGGTCTTGAGCTCGCCGGCCGAGGGGATGAAGGGCACCAGGGTGAGGTGGACGAACATCGACCGTTCCGGGCCGAGTTCGTTGCTGAGCTGACGGATGGCTTCCAGGAACGGCAGGCTTTCGATGTCGCCCACGGTGCCGCCGATCTCGACCAGCACGAAGTCGAACCCGGCGGTACCGGCGACGATGGTTTCCTTGATGGCGTCGGTGATGTGCGGGATCACCTGCACGGTGGCGCCGAGGTAGTCGCCGCGGCGTTCACGGGCGATCACGTCGGCGTAGATGCGCCCGGTGGTGGCGTTGTCGGCGCGGGCGGCGTGGACGCCGGTGAAGCGCTCGTAATGGCCGAGGTCGAGGTCGGTCTCGGCGCCGTCGTCGGTGACGAAGACCTCGCCGTGCTGGTAGGGCGACATGGTGCCCGGATCGACGTTGAGATAGGGGTCGAGCTTGCGCAGGCGCACGGTGAAGCCGCGCGCTTGCAGCAGCGCGCCGAGGGCGGCCGATGCGATTCCCTTGCCGAGCGAGGAGACCACGCCGCCGGTGATGAACACGAACCGGGTCATGGGCGGCCGTTATAGGAAGCCCGGGAGCCGGGGGGAAGGGTGCGGTGCGACTCGGGGAATCTTGTTTCGCGCCGCCGCCCGCCAACCCGGCGCGCGGATCGCCCGGCCGGATGGCCGGCCGGTATCAGCCGCGGGCTTCCATCAGGTAGTTGACCCGCGGCGGGCCGCCGGTGGTCCAGCCGCGCGGGGAGGGGGCGAGGCCGGTGACCTCGGTCGGGCGCAGGCCTGCCCCGCGCAGCAGGCGGGCGAGCTCGGCCGGGGTGAGGAAGCGCCGCCAGTCATGGGTGCCGGCGGGCAGCAGGCGGAGCACGTATTCGGCGCCGAGCTTGGCGGTGAGGAAGGCGGCCGGGGTGCGGGCGAGGGTGGACAGCACGATCAGGCCGCCGGGGGCGAGCAGGCGCGCGAGCACGGCCACGAACCCGGCCGGGTCGGGCACGTGCTCGATCACTTCGAGGGCGGTGATGACGTCGTAGCGCTGGCCTTCCTCGGCGAGGGTTTCCGGCGCGGCGCAGCGATAGGCGAGGCGCAGCCCCGGCGGGGCGTGGGCGGCGGCGGCGGCGATCGGGGCGGCGGCGGCGTCGATGCCGGTGACGTCGAGGCCGCGCCGGGCCAGTGCCTCGGCGGCGAGGCCGGCGCCGCAGCCGACGTCCAGCAGCCGCGGGTCGGCGGCGGGGAAGGCGGC
>JAKBCO010000005.1:0-2362 GCA_021807785.1 Pseudomonadota bacterium | reverse complement strand
GGGTCGGCGGCGGGGAAGGCGGCGGTGATGCGGGCGCCGATCCAGGCCACCCGCGCCGGGTTCATCGCGTGCAGCGGGCGCATCGGGCCGGTGGGGTTCCACCAGTCGGCGGCGAGCGCGTCGAAGCGGGCGATTTCGGCGGGCGCGGCGGTGGCGGTCATGCGCGCGCGCTTACGCCGCGGGGCGCGGGGATGTCCAGCGGCCTCAGCCCCAATGCGCCGGCACCCAGCGCCAGCCGTTGTAATGGCCCGGCACCCAGACCGCGCCGGCGCGGATCGGCAGCGGGCGGACGCCGACCACGCAGCCCGCCATCGGCAGCGCCACGGCGGCAAGCAGGATCAGGCGGGTCAGGATGCGGATCATGGTGCGCTCCATCGGTTGGGGCGGAGGCAACATGGCGATGGAACGTTACCACCGGGCTTACGGATTGTAACGAAATCCTCTCCGGGCGCCGCCGGCGGGAGCATGGGTTTCCCGGCCTTGCGCGGGCCGGGCGGGCGGGATAGGCCGACCCGCCGCAATCAGGGGAGGTACCACATGACCGGCTCGACCCATCCCGAGACACTCGCCCTGCACGCCGGATGGCGCCGCGACGAGGCGACCACCGCGGTGGCGGTGCCGATCTACCAGACCACGTCCTACCAGTTCGACAGCAGCGACCATGCGGCCGATCTGTTCGGGCTGCGCGCGCTGGGCAACATCTATACCCGCATCATGAACCCCACCACCGATGCGTTCGAGAAGCGGATCGCCGCGCTGGAGGGCGGGGTGGCGGCCTGCGCGCTGGCCTCCGGGCAGGCGGCGAGCGCCTACAGCGTGCAGAACCTGGCGCGGGCCGGCGACAACATCGTGGCCTCCACCGATCTCTACGGCGGGACCTGGAATCTGTTCGCCAACACGCTCAAGGATCAGGGGATCGAGGCGCGGTTCGTCGATCCCGAGGAGCCGGAGGCGTTCGCGCGCGCCACCGACGAGCGCACCCGCGCCTATTACGCGGAGACGCTGCCGAACCCGAAGCTGATCCCGTTCCCGATCGCCGAGGTGGCGACCATCGGCCGGCGCTTCGGCATCCCGCTCATCATGGACAACACCGCGGCCCCCTTGCTGGTGCGCCCGTTCGACCATGGGGCGGCGGTGGTGATGCATTCGGCGACCAAGTATATCGGCGGCCACGGCACCTCGATCGGCGGGGTGGTGATCGACGGCGGCAATTTCGACTGGGAGGCGCACGCCGCCCGCCAGCCGGCGCTGAACACGCCCGATCCGTCCTATCACGGCGCGGTGTGGGCGCAGGCGGTGAAGCCGCTGGGGCCGATCGCCTATATCCTGAAGCTGCGGGTGACCCTGCTGCGCGACCTCGGCGCGGCGCTGTCGCCGTTCAATGCGTTCCTGTTCCTGCAAGGGATCGAGACCCTGCCGCTGCGGATCCGCGCGCATAGCGAGAACGCGCTGAAGGTGGCGGCCTTCCTGGCCGGGCACAAGCAGGTGAGCCGGGTGATCCACCCCGCGCATCACCACGGCTGGGCGGCGGATCGCAGCGCGAAATACCTGACGCGCGGCGCCGGCGGGCTGATGGGGTTCGAACTCGCCGGCGGGGCGGCGGCGGGGCGGCGCTTCATCGACGCGCTGAAGATGTTCTACCACGTGGCGAATATCGGCGATTCGCGCAGCCTGGCGATCCATCCGGCCAGCACCACCCATTCGCAGCTGTCGGAGGCCGAGCAGCGGGCCACCGGGGTGACGCCGGGCTATGTGCGGCTGTCGATCGGGATCGAGCATCCCGACGACATCATCGCCGATCTGACCCAGGCGCTGGATGCGGCGGGCGGTCCTGTCTCAGTTTGAAAGTCGGCACCGGCCCGCACCCCCGCCCGGCCACCCAACGTCAGTATATTGGCATTGGGTGGCCGGGCGGGGGTGCGGGCCGGTGCCGACTTGCTTTTCAAACTGAGACACGACCCGGCGGGCTGACCGGTTGCGCGGCACGGTTGCATGGCCCCGGGGGCGTGGGTAGGGTCCGCCCGCGTTTTCCGGGGCCGGCATGATCTCGATCCTGTTCAACCTGATCTTCTATGTGATCTGGGCCTTCATGTGGGCGGTCATCCTGGCCGCGGTGTTCTCCATGCTGACCGCGTTCGGCGTGCTGGACACGCGCAACCGGGTGGTGTGGTCGATCGGCGATTTCCTGTATCGCCTGACCGAGCCGGTGCTGGGGCCGATCCGCAGCCTGCTGCCCAATCTCGGCGGGATCGATATCAGCCCGTGGATCGTGGTGGCGCTGATCCAGCTGGTGATCCTGCCGCTGCTGGGGCGGCTCGAGGCGGCGGTGCTGTTCGGCGCCTGGCGCGCGCTGGCGCTGTGA
>JAKBCO010000167.1 GCA_021807785.1 Pseudomonadota bacterium | reverse complement strand
CGCCCGCTGCTGCGCCTGCGCGAGGGCCGCGCCGAGGCCGCCGACGCGGTGGCGATCCAGCACGGCTTCGCCGGCATCGCCGAGACCGGCACCTTGATGCTGCCGTCAGCGCCGGAGCGCCCGACCACCCTCAACCTGCTGGCCGAGGCCGCGGTGGTGATCCTGCGCGCCAACCGGGTGGTGGGGGCGTATGAGGAGGCGTGGGATCTGCTGCGCGCCGAGCTCGGCGCCATGCCGCGCAACGTGATGCTGGTGACCGGCCCGTCGCGGTCGGCGGATATCGAGCAGGCGCTGGAACTCGGCGCCCACGGGCCGCGGCGGCTGTGCGTGGTGCTGATCGGCGCGGGGTGAACCGGCGCCGGGGGCGTGAGGATGGTCCGATGAGCCGCGCGGCGCATCGATCCGGTGCAGACGGGTCCCGCCCCGGCCTGGGGGAGGGGGAGATGCCGCGCCCTGGGTGCGACCGATTCGCGCCGGTGGCCGCGACCGATGCGGTGTGCGACCTGGCGGACTCCGGCCTCGCCGCGACGATGGCCGGGATCCGCGAGGACCTGGCGTTCCCCGACCGGGTCGGCCGAGCCGGATGATGCGCTGGGCGGGGTATCTCGCGCTGTGGGCCGGGTTCGGGGCGACGCACAGCCTGCTCGCCGGCGCGCGCGGGCGCGGCTGGCTTGCGCGATGGGCGGGGGCGGGGGATCGGCTGGCCTATAACTTGATCGCCCTGGTCCAACTGGGCGTGGTGCTGGGCTACGCCCGGGCGGTGCTGCCGGCGATCCCGTTCGCGGAGCCGCCGGCGCTGCTTGTGGCGCAATGGGGGGCGCTGGCGGCGGGCGCGCTGGTGGTGGCCGGGGCCGGGCGCGGCTACGACCTGGCCCGGTTCGTCGGCCTCGCCCAGCTGCGCGCCGGCCCGGAGGCCGCTGCCGGCGCCGAGCCGCTGGTGACCGGCGGCTGGAACGCGCGGGTGCGCCATCCGCTCTATCTGGGGTTGCTGCTGCTGGTCTGGGGAGCGGCCTGGGATCTGCGGGCGGTGGTGACCGCCGGCTGCGTCACCGCCTATGTGCTGATCGGCATCCGCTTCGAGGAGCGCAAGCTGGGGCGCCTCTACGGGCCGGCCTATGCCGCCTATCGGGCGCGGGTGCCGATGCTGCTGCCCTGGCGCGGGCGGCGTTGAGGGGGGGCTGGACGCGCGTCAAGGCCGGGCGTCTGGCCCGGCCTTGCGGTCCCTGCGGTCGTGGGGTGGGGACGGGGTGCTACCCCACCCGTGCTCGTCCCGGCCCCATCGGCAGGCGGAGACGCTGGCCGGGGCGGATCTGATCGGGGCGGCTCAGCCGGGCGCGGTTGGCGCGGAAGATGCGCATGAACTGATCGCCGTTGCCGTAGGTCTGCTGGGCGATCTGCCACAGGGTCTGGCCGGGTTGCACGGTGATCCAGCGCGCCGGCGGCGTTGCGCCCGCGGCGATGGCCGGGCGCGGGGCCGGGGCCGGCAGGCTCCGCCCGAGCGCGGGGGCGGGGCGGGTGGTCATTGCCAGTCGCGCCCGGGCCGAAGCCGGGGCCGCTGTCCGGCGCGCCGCGACGGGTGCCACTCGCGGCAGGGCGGTCGTGGTCGCGCCGCGCGCGGCGGGGAGAGGGGGCGTCGCCGGCCGCAGGGTGGCGACATGCAGCGCGGGCGGAGCTGCCGGAACCGGCCGCATCTGCATGGCGATGCGTGCCGCCGCCGGATGCGCCATGATCCGGCGCGCCGCCGGGCGCGCCGCGGCGCTTGCGATCCGGGGGCGGAAGGGTGTCATCGCCGGGGTTGCCGGGGCCGCCTGGGCGGTCACGGTCATGCTCGGCATCGTCAGGCGCTGCGCCACGTTCATGCGCCACCCCAGGCCGACGATCCCGGCCAACATCGCCGCCGCCATCGCGGTCGGCAGGGCGAACGGATCATTGGAGAACCTGAGATCGAACATGGGAGGCTCCTGCCGACGAACTTGAGGGACGATCGATGCCCGAAGAGATAATGGCAGGAGTGTTTCAAAGTGCCTTCAAGCGGCGTTCCAAAACGGAACTGAATGGTTGCGAAGCAGTTACCGGATCGCGCGCGGCGGGTCCGCGGGTCCGCTCGGTTGCGCCGTGGGGGGCGGTGGCGCGAGACGAGTCCCGGGAATGATCGCACCGCCGGCCCGGGCGTCACGCGGGCGGGGTCCGCGGACCCCACCCGCGCACGGGCTAGACCCGGTGGATTCCCCAAGGCACCGCCGTCGGCGCCCGCACATGCCCGGTCAGCGAGGTGCGATACGCCGTATGGATATAGAACAGCCCCAGCGGCACGGTGGGCACGTCGTGGAACGCCAGGACCTGCATCGCCTGCACGATTCGCGCCTGCTCGGCCGGGGTCTTCGCGCTCAGCCAGGCGCGGTTCATCGCCTCCATCTTCGGGCTGTTGTACCAGCCGAACCAACCCTTCGCCCCCTGGCCGCGAATGATCGGGTTGATCGCCGGGTTCATGATCCCGTCGCCGGTCCACCAGGTGTGGAAGATGCTCCATCCGCCCTTGCCGGGCGCGGTCTTGAGCTCGCGCCGCTGGACCACCGTGCCCCAGTCGGTCTCCACCAGCTCCACGTTGAGCCCGAGCTTCTTGAGGTTGGCGTAGGTGATCTCCCCGAACGGCTTGATGGTGGGGAAATCGGTGGGGTTGAGCAGCACGATCTTCTCGCCCTGGTAGCCGGCCTCCTTCACCAGCTTGTGCGCCAGCGGCCAATTCGGCTTCGCCATCGGGTCGGGCGAGATCGGCTTGCCGTAGGGGGTACCGGCGGGGAAGAACGAGTGGTTGGGCCGCCAGGCGGTCGGGTCGTTGCCGGTGACCGCCCCCATGTATTCGCGCTGATCGACGGTGTGCATCACCGCCTGGCGCATCAGCACGTTGTTGAACGGCGGCCAGAGCTCGTTGAAGCGGATCACCCCAAGATACCCGGCCGGGTCGGCCATGCCGATATGGATGTCCTTCTGGGTCTTGAGCAGCGGGATCAGGTCGGCATCGACCAGCTCCCACCAGTCGATCTCGCCCGATTGCAGAGCCGCCGAGGCGGTGGCGGAATCGGGGATGATGTGCCACTCGACCCGCTCGAAATGCGCGATCTTGGCGCCCGAATACCAGGACGGCACGCCGGCGGCGGGCTTGTACTTGTCGAACCGCTTGTAAACGACGCGGCTGCCCGAAACATACTCCTTCGCCTGGAACATGTAGGGACCGGAGCCGACCATCTCGGTGATCTGGACCGACGGATCGGTCTTCGCCAGCCGTTCCGGCATGATGAAGGGCGAGGAGGAGGCGGGTTTCGCCAGCGCATCGATCAGCAGCGGGAACGGTTGCTTGAGATGGACCCGCAGGGTCAGGTCGTCCTTCGCTTCCCATTCGGTCACGAAGCCGGCCACCGTCACCCCGAACGTGTCGCGGGCCGCCCAGCGCTTCAGGCTGGCGGCGCAATCGGCCGCGCGCACCTTGCTGCCGTCGTGGAACGTGAGGCCGTCGCGCAGCTTGATGGTCCAGGTCTTGCCGTCCTTCGAGACCTCGTGCCCGGCTGCCATCTGCGGATGCGGGCGGAAATGCCCGTCCACGCCGTAGAGCGTGTCGAACACGTACCAGGCGTGCTCGGCGGTCACCGCGGCGGTGGTCCAGATCGGGTCGAGCGAGGTCAGATTCGCCTGCGGCACGAATTTCAGGACCTGCTTCGCCTCGCCCGCGGCAATCGCGGGGGCGGCGAGGCCGGTCGCCGCGCTGGCCGCGGCGGCGCCGAGGAAACTCCGTCGTTTCAGTCGCATAGGGGTGCAGCCTCCTGTTGGGGTCGGATCGGCCGTCTGGCGGGGGGTGCGAGGGTATCGCCTCGTTCTGTCCCGGGCGCAGTGTTCCCCGTCGGCGGGGCCGCGGCAAGTCCCGCCCGCCTGCCCGGGTCCGGTCAACCGCCCGTGACCGCACGCAGGGTTTGAGCCGGCGCGGGCGCGTGCTAACCCCGAACTCCCGGCCGCGTGCCGGACCGGATAGCCCAGGGGTGTTCCCCGTGTTCAAACGCCGCAGACCAGACGCGCCGGCCGACCCGCCCGCGCGTGTTCCCGGCCAGGAGGCCAAGGCCGTGCCCGACCCGACCGACCCCCGCCCCACCGCCGATTCCAGCCTCGGCGTGCCGCCCTATCGGCCCGCCACCCCCGCCAAGGAGCCCCCCTCCATGATGCGCCCGCCCCTGCCGTCCGCCGCGTCCGGGCCCGGTATCCCGCCCCGCCCGGGCCCCGCCGTGCAAGGCGGCCGACGCGAGGCCGCCGAGCGGCGCACCCTGGTGGTCGGCCGCGGCATCTCGGTGCAGGGCACGGTGCAGGACGCCGAGCGGCTGGTGGTCGAGGGCACGGTCGAGGCCTCGATGATCCACGCCAGCGAGCTCTCGATTGCCCCTGGCGGCATGTTCAAGGGCGAGATCGAGGTGGAGGACGCCGAAGTGGCCGGCACCATGAGCGGGACGCTCACCGTGCGCGGCAGCCTGGTCCTTCGGTCCACCGGGCGGTTGCAGGGGACGGCGCGATACCGGCGGCTGCAAGTGGAGGACGGCGGGAAAATCTCCGGGCAGATGGAGATGCTGTCCGACGACGCCACCCCGGAACTGCCGCTGGCGGTGACCGAGGCATAGTATCCGATCGCAGAGAAGCGTGAGTCGCAACGCGACCACGCTTTGCCGCGTGAATCGGATACTGGTCCAAATCGCGACGTATCGACCTTCAATGAAGGTCGATACCCGCCCGCCGGTTCATCGGTTGTTCATCGCCCCGTGCGACAGGGGCGGATGTCCCAATCCACCCTGTTCCTGCGCGACCTGCTGGCGGCCGACCCGGATGCCGCGCCGGTGCGCGCGGCGCTGGCCGCCGCCCTGCTCGCCGCCGGCGCGCTCGAGGACGCGATCGCCGAGGCCAGCCGTGCCCTCGCCGTCGCCCCGGCCCTGCCGGACGCCAGGCTGACGCGGGCCGAGGCCTATCGCCGTCTGGGCGATCCCGCCGCCGCGCTCGGGGATCTGCGTCACGCCGCCGCGCTGGCCCCGGACCGCGCCGCCATCTGTCACGCACTTGGCATCGCGCTGGCCGAGACCGACGCCCTGCCGGAGGCCGCTTCGGCGTTGCGCCGCGCCGCCGCGCTGGCGCCCGGGGATGCGGCGGTGGCGGCCAGCCTGGGTTCGGTGCTGCTGCGCCAGGGCGAATTCGCCCCGGCCGAGGCGGCCACCCGCGCCGCGCTGCGGCTGGACCCGGGCCTCGCCATCGCCCATCGCAACCTGGCGGCGCTGCTGGAGGCGCGCGATCCGCCGGCGGCGGCGCGCCACCGCGACCTCGGCTTCGCCGGCCGCAGCCTGGAGATCATCGCGGCCGCGGCACCGCGGCGGCGAGTGCTGGTGATCGCCGCCACCGGCGACGGCAACATCCCGCTCGGCCATCTGCTGGCGCCGCGCCACACCACCGTGCTGCGCTGGTACGTCGCCTATGCCGGACCGGACCAGGATCGCGCGCTGCCGGCCTACGACCTGATCCTGAACGCGATCGGCGATGCCGACCGGATGCCGGTGCTGCCCGCCGCCGCCGCCCGGCTGCTGGCCGCGCCGCCGCGCCCGCTGCTCAACCCGCCGGCGCGGGTCGCCCGCACTGCCCGCGATGCGCTGCCGGCGCTGCTGGCCGATATCCCGGGCCTGCTGGTGCCGCCCACCCGGCGCGACGCGGCGGTGCCGCTGCCGGCGCTGGTGCGCCCGATCGGCGCCCATGGCGGGCAAGGGGTGCGGCTGGTCCATGCCGAGGCCGAACTTGCCGCCGCGCTGGCCGCCGGCCCCGCCTTCGCCACCAGCGCCGTCGATTGCCGCGATTCGGACGGGTTCTGGCGCAAATACCGGGTGATCTTCGTCGATCGGGTGCCCTATCCCTATCATCTGGCGATCGCGCCGCGCTGGCTGGTCCATTACTGGACCGCGGGGATGGAAACCGACCCGGCGCGGCGGGCCGAGGAAGCGCGCTTCCTGGCCGATCCGCGCGCGGTGCTGGGCGCGCGCGCCTGGGCGGCGCTGGAGGCGGTGGGGGCGCGGCTCGACCTCGATTTCGCTGGCATCGATTTCGGCCGCCTGGCCGACGGAACCCTGGTGCTGTTCGAGGCCAACGCAACCATGCTGGTCCATCCCGAGACGGCGCCGAGCTTCGCCTATCGCAATCCGGCGGTGGCGCGAATCCTGGCCGCGTTCGAGCGGATGCTGGCGGTCAGGTCTTCTCCGCCAGCGTCTTGATCTCGTCCAGTGCCTCGGCGAAGCGGCGGTTGACCAGCTCCAGCGCCTCGGCATTGGCACGCTGGATCAAATCGCCGAGTTCCTTGAGGTTGGCCACCGCGTGCTGATAGGCATCCTTGGCAAACTCCGCCTGGCGGGCGGCGCGCGCCTTGGGCGCTTCCGGCGTGGCCAGGGCCTGCATCGCCGCGGTCATCTCCGAGACGGTCTGCTGCATGATCTCCATATGCCGCTTCGCCACCGCCTGGGCACCTTCCAGCGCGACCTTGTTGGCCGCCGTCAGTGCCTCGATGTTGCGGCGATTGGCCGCGGTCAGGGCGTCCAGATCGAGCATCGGCGGCAGTTTCAGATCGGCGAAATAGCGGGTGATGTCGAACTCGCCGAGCGGGTTGGATTTGGCGGTGGAACGCGGACCGGCGGCCATGGCGGGGCTCCTTCGCGGGCGCCGGCGGGAGCACCGGCGCGGGGAGTATAGCCTGACGCGGCGCGGGCGGGGGGAATTCCCGCCGCCGGCCTACCCCGCGACCTCCATCACCCGCGCGCCCACCGTCCAGACCAGAAAACTGCGCACAAGCCGCCCGGGCAGCGCCGCCGTCAGCACCGCCCGATAGGCCGCCAGCTGGCGCCGGTACGCCACCGGCACCGCCGCCGCGTCGGCCGGCGCGGCACGGTCGGTCTTGTAGTCCACCACCCACACGGCATCCTCGGTCACGGCCAGCCGATCGACCAGCCCGCCAACCACCGCGCCCTCCACCACCCCCGTGAGCGGCACCTCGGCGCGGCTGCCGAAGGCGAAGGCGGGGGCGAGGTCGGGGTGGCGCAGCACCGCCAGCACCTCGCGCGCCAGTCCGGCCGCCTCTGCGGGCGCCACGCCGGCGCCGGGGCGGGCCAGGAAATCGCGCGCCGCTGCCTCCCATCGCGCCGGCGGCAGCGCCGGCAGATGTTGCAGCAGCACATGCACCGCCCGCCCGCGCGCCAACGCCCCGCCGCGCCCGGCCAGCGGCGAGGCGGCAGCGGGCACCTTCCCGTCGCGCACCCCTTCCG
>JAKBCO010000166.1:2046-7373 GCA_021807785.1 Pseudomonadota bacterium | reverse complement strand
GCGGCAGCAGATGCGCGCTGAGCGCGCGCGCGGTCGCCAGCACCGCATCGTGGACCGGGCTGGCGGGATTGGGCGTGGCGATGACGTTGCGGTTGACATCGCCGCAGGCGGCGATGGTGTCCAGCATCGCCGCGTGGATGGCACGGATCGCCGGGCGCAGGTTGGACTTGATGATGCCGTGGAACTGGATGGTCTGCCGCGTGGTCAGCCGCAGGGTGCCGTTGCCGCGCGCCTCCGCCAGCCGCGCCATCGCCAGGAACTGCGCCGGCGTCAGCACCCCGCCAGGCACGCGCAGCCGGGCCATGAAGCTGAACGCCTTCTCCATTCGCGTCTTCATCCGCTCGGCGCGCAGATCGCGGTCGTCCTGCTGATAGATGCCGTGGAACTTCGTGAGCTGGGTGTCGTCCTCGGCCAGCGCGCCGGTGACCGCGTCGTCCAGCCCCTCGGCGATGGTGCCGCGCAGGCCGCGGCTTTCGGCCTTGATGGTCTCGTTGCGGGAGAGCGTGGTCATGCCGGCACCTGATGGTGGAAGGCGGGGGAGCGGTGGATGCCGCATTCGGTCTTGGCCAGCCCCGCCCAGCGTCCGGCGCGCGGGTCCTCGCCGTCGCGCACCGGGCGGGTGCAGGGCGCGCAGCCGATCGAGCGATAGCCGCGCGCGAGCAGCGGATGCGCCGGCAGATCGTTTGCGGCGAAGCAGGCGGCGATCTCGCCGGCCGACCAGCCGGCCAGCGGGTTGATCCGGATCCGCCAGTCGGCGCCGAACTCCACCGGAGGCAGCGTGCTGCGCTCGCCGCCGTGGAAGCGCTTGCGCCCGCTGATCCAGGCATCGAAGGGCGCCAACGCGGCCTCGAGCGGGGCCACCTTGCGGAGCCCGCAGCAGCCGTCCGGGTCATCCCGCCAGAGCGTGCCGGCGGGATCGGCGGCCGGGTCGGGGCGGGCGGCGCGCACGTCCCGCAGGCCGAAGCGCGCCACCAGCCGGTCCCGATAGGCGAGGGTTTCGGGGAAGAGCTTGCCGGTATCGAGGAAGATCACCGGCAGCGCGGGGTCGATCCCGGCCGCCAGATGCAGCAGCACCGCGCTTTCGGCGCCGAAGGAGGAGACCAGCGCGATCCGCCCGGCGAAGCGCTCGCGGATCAGCGCGCGCAGCAGCGTGGTGGTTTCGGCTTCGCGCGACATCAATACACGTCCCGCTTGTAGCGGCCGTCGCGCTGGGCGGCGCGCAGCCATTCGGCGGCGTCGTCGGGGGGCTTGCCGAGGCCGGCCGCGATGATGTCGAGCAAGGCCGCGTGGACATCGCGCGCCATCGCCTTGGCATCGCCGCAGACATAGACTGCCGCGCCGTCCGCCAGCCACCGCCAGAGATCGGCGCCGTGCTCGCGGATGCGGTCCTGGACGTAGATCTTCTCCGGCTGGTCGCGCGAGAAGGCGAGATCGAGGCGCGACAGCACGCCCGCGCGCAGCCACTCCTGCCATTCCAGCTGATAGAGGAAGTCGTGGGTGAACTGGCGGGCGCCGAAGAACAGCCACGACCGGCCGGAGGCGCCGGTGGCCTCGCGCCGCTGCATGAAGCCGCGGAACGGGGCGACGCCGGTGCCGGGGCCGATCATCACGATCGGCCGGTCCGGCTCGGCGGGCAGGCGGAAATGCGGATTCGGCTTCACATGCACCGACAGTGGCGCGCCCACCGCGCGCCGGTCGGCGAGATCGACCGAGACCACGCCCGACCGGCGCCGCCCGTGGCTCTCCCAACGCACCGCCGAGACCAGCAGATGCACCGCCGCGTCCGCCGCCTCGGGGGCCGAGGCGGCGGAATAGAGCCGCGGCGGCAGCGGGCGCAGCAGGCCGGTCAGCTGGTCGGCGGTGAGCGGGACGGCGCCCTCGGCCAGCAGGTCGATCACCTGTCGGCCGGCGATGGCGAACCCCTCGGCCCGCCCGGTCAGCGCGGTGTAGGCGGCGACCATCGGCGGAGTGAGGGTGGTGATGTCGTAACGATCCGTCAGGGCTTCGGCGAGCGCCGCGTCGCCTGCGCGCCCGCTCGCCGTCAGAATCTCGGCCACCAGCGCCGGGTCGTTGCGCGCGGCGATGCCGATCGCATCCCCGGGCTCATAGGTGAGACCGGTGCCTTCCAGCGACAGTTCGAGGTGCCAGGTCTCGGCGGTGGAACGCGACGAGTTGAGGCGGACCTTCTCGGTGATGATCGCGGGCGGGCTCGCGGGCGCGTCCGCGGCCGGCGTGGCGCGGGCGAAATCGACGCGGATCACGTCCGCGCCGGGCTCCGCCGGAGGGGCCAGCGCGTCCAGCACCGCCTCGGTCCAAACGCGCGCCGGAGTGGCGTAGTCAAGGTCGCACTCGTTGACCGGGCGCAGCCGCTCGGCGCCGAGAGCGGCCAACCGCGCGTCGATGCGCCGGCCGGTCTCGCAGAAATTGACATAGGCGCGGTCGCCGAGCGCCAGCACGGCGAAGCGCAGGCCGGAGAGGCGGGGGGCGGTGTCCGCCACCAGCGCGGCATAGAACGCCTCGGCGCGCTGCGGCGGATCGCCCTCGCCCCAGGTGGAGGCGATCACCAGCAGCCGCTCGGCGTCCGTCAGCATCGCCGGGGTGGCGTCGGCCATGTCGAGCAGGCGCGGGGCGAATCCCTGGCGCTGCGCGGCCTTGCGGGCGGCGTTGGCGAGGGCCTCCGCGTTGCCGGACTCGGTAGCGTAGAGAATCGTGAGCCTGGGGCGCGGGGGGACGGGCGCGACGCTGGCCGGGCGCGGGGCGCCGGCGGCACGGAATCCGGCGACGTAGCCGGCGAGCCAGGTCAACTGGTCCGGAGTCGCGGACCGCAGCACGGTTTCCAGCGGCGCGAGTTGTTCCGGCGCGATCGGCTGGGCGGCGAGGACAGGCGGAGCCATGGCGGAGTCTCCTCAGGCGGTCAGGGCGGCGTCGCGCGGCGCCAGGGTCATCGGCGCGGCGTGCAGCAGCGTGAGCAGGATCGGACGCAGCGCGGTCACCTTGCCGGTGACCAGCAGAGTGGGGACGGCGGGCAGGGTGGCGGCGAGGGCGGCGGCGCCGGCCAGGGTGGTTTCGCTCACCCGCTGGCGGGGGGTGGTGGCCTCGGCAATGAAGACCGCGGCGTCCCCGGGTGCTCGGCCGGCGGCCAGCAGGGCCGCGGCGATGGCCCCGGCCTGGCGGCGCGCCATGTAGAAAACCAGCGTGTCCGCCCCGCGCGCCAGATCGCCGAGGGCGGGCAGCGCGCCGGCGCGATCCTGCCCGGTGACGAACGCGACCGATTGCGCGAGGCCGCGATGGGTGAGCGGAATCCCCGCCGCGGCGGTGCCGCCGAGGCCGGCGCTGACGCCGGGGATGATGCGGAACGGAATGCCGGCGGCGACCAAGGCCAGCGCTTCTTCCGCGCCGCGGCCGAACAGCAGCGGATCGCCGCCTTTCAGCCGCAGCACCCGGCGCCCGGCGCGCGCCTCGGCGATCAGCATCTGATTGATGCGCAGCTGCCGGGTGCGGGCGCCGCCGGCGCGCTTGCCGACCGCGATCCGCCGCGGGGTGGCGGCCAACGCCAGGATCTCGGGCGGGACCAGGGCGTCGTGCAGGACCACCTCGGCGCGTTCCAGCGCATCGAGGGCGTGCAGGGTGAGCAAGCCGGGGTCGCCGGGGCCGGCGCCGGCGAGCCAGACGCTGCCGGGGGCGAATTCCGCGCGGAGCAGGCGGGCGGGAATCACGCGAGCCACCCGGCATCGGCCAGCGCGGCGCGGGTGCGGGCGGCGACCTGCGGCAGATCGGCGCCCGCCGCCCGCCAGCCGGCGCGGCGCGCGGCGAGATCGGCGAGTCGGCCGGCCCATTCGGGGCCGATCAGGCGGGCGATGCGGTCGCGGACGGCGCCGGCCAGCCCCGGGCTGGCGCCGGCGGTGGAGACCGCGATCAGCAGATCGCCGCGGCGGAGTTCGGCCGCGTTGTGGAAATCGCAGAGCGCCGGGCGATCCTCGACATTGACCAGGATGCCGCGGGCGCGGGCGGCGGCGGCGAGGCGCGCCGCGGGCGCGTCCGCCACATCGGCGATCCAGAGCGCGTCCAGCCCGGGCCAGGCGGCCGGGTCGGCGGGGACGGCGAGCGGGGTGGCGCCGGCGGCGCGCAGCCGGGCGCGGCGGCGGGTGGCGGCGGGGCCGTCGCCGAGGACGCCGAGGCGGATGCGGGTGGGGTCGAGGGTGAGGGGGAGCATCGGGCGACCGGTGGTGGCGCCCGGGAAAGAAAAGGATTTTTCCTAGATCGACAATATGCTGCGGAAAATAGCGAAACCATCCTAATTCGCAGCGGGATTACGGTTGGTTTTATCTCTCGCTCGGGTCCGCTCGCGGGGGATTCCTCCCCCGCGCCGACCCGTCCAGGAGGACGCCGCTTCCCCGATTGTCACGGCCGGCCTCACGCCCCGGTTCTCCGGTTCGGCTTTCCGGCGCTCGTGGACTTCGACGACGATGGCGGCCTCGGCGGGCGTGAAGACTGTGTCTTCCGGCTTCCGCCCCATCGGCGCGCCGGCAGTTTCAGCAGGGCTTTGATATCGCGGCCGCATCAGCCGGCGAGGCGACGGGCCGCCGCGCCCTACGCGCCACCCGCGCGGCGGGAAGCGTCGGCCGCTCAGGTGGGCGGCATCACCGATGCACCACGCGGCGGCGGATCACCTCACGCCGGATCGGGTGGCGCACCCAGTGCCGCGGCGCCGGCCGCCGATACACGACATGCCGGATCATCGGATGCACCACCAGCTGGTGCCCCAGCCGGGCCGGCCAGTGCGGCGGGGCCGGCAGACGCTCGGGCGCCATCGCTTCCTGGGTGCCGCCGAACGGGTGCAGGGCGCGCAGATCGGACGGCGCCGGATTGGCCGCCACCAGCGGCGCCGGGGCGCGGCTGGCCAGCACGGTGCCGGTATCCGGACGGTCATAGATGAACCCGTAGGTCGGATAGACCGAGCCGAATCGTCCGTCGCCGATCGAGACCCGCACGTCGGACCAGGTGTTGTTCTCGGACACGTCGATCACCGGTACGCCGCGGGTGATCTGGCCCCAATCGGCCCAGTTGGCCTGATCGACGAGCACCTCGCGCCGGTTGATGACCCGGGTTACCACCGCGACGTGTCCCAGCCGCATCCGCGCGTTGGCGCGGAACGCGAGCACGCTGCCGGGCACCGGGGCATCGCCGCGCGCATAATGGCCGGCGGCGTTGTGCCACCAGGCATAGGCATCGCCCGAGATATCCAAGCCGGTGGCGGCGCGGGCGAACGGCACGCAGGACATGCGCGGGCCATAAACGGCGGCTGGATGCCACACGGGCTTGTGCCA
>JAKBCO010000166.1:0-1946 GCA_021807785.1 Pseudomonadota bacterium | reverse complement strand
TGCCACACGGGCTTGTGCCAAACGGTCCGGTGCCAGACAGGCTTATGCCAGACAGGCTTATGCCAAACGGGCCGGCGCAGGATCACCCGCCGGCGCAGCACCACATGGCGGATGATCCGTCGTGGCGCCGGCTTGTGCCACACGACATGGCGCACCACCGCGCGGCGCACGACATGCGCCACCACGCGCTTGCGGACCACGATGCGGCGGATGATGCGATGCCGGACCACCGGATGACGCGCCTCGGCGGCGTGGCCGGGGGCCGCGAACAGGCCGAAACACAACAAGCTGAGCAAACCGAGCAGGGCGGAACCAAAAGCCGAGCGACCGAAGCCGCGCAAAATCACCCCTCGCGCCTGCCGGCGCGCACCCGTCTCAGCCGTCATATCGTCATACCCTCGCAGTCTTCCCCAGACCCATGTTCGGGTATCAACAGCCTTGCGTCCCTGGCAACCCTAAATCCCGTGAGTGTGGCGAAAACGGCGCATATCGCCGTTTTCCCCCTGTGGACAACCTCCGGTAGCAGGACGTCTGTCCTATTCCCGTGTGCTGCCCCGAGTCGGCTACTTGCAGGCGGTCACCATGATTTCCACCAGCAGCCGCGGATCGGCCAGCTCTGCCTGCACGCAGGCGCGGGCCGGGGCGCCGCCTTCCGGCAGCCAGGCGGTCCAGAGCGCGTTCAGCGCCGGGCGGTCGGTGATGTGCTTCAGCCAGATTTGCGCGGTCAGCAGCCGGGTCTTGTCGGTCCCGTGGGTCTCCAGCAGGGCGTCGATCCTGGCCAGGATCTCGGCGGTCTGGCCACTGACGTCCTTGGAGGCATCGTCGGCGGTGATGCCGGCGGTATAGACGAAGCCGTGATACTCGACGGCCGAGGACAGGATGGGGTTGGGATCGGTGCGGAGGATCTTGCTCACCGGTGCGTTTCCTTCTGGTGGAAGCCCGGGTTGTAGGGGGGCCGCGGGGCGGCGGGCAAGCCGCGCTCAGCGCCGGATCAGCACCGCCGGCTGTTCCACCCGGCCCGGCCCGTGCGGCACCTCGGCGTCCAGCACCGCCGGCCAGGCCCAGAGCGGCGCGGCGAACAGATCGCGCATGACCGGCAGCGGACAGTCGAACGGCGGACCGCCCGGTTCGCCGGTCTGCATGAAGAGCGCAAACAGCCGCCCGCCGGGACGCAGCCAACGCGCCAGCAGCGCCACGTATTCGCTCAGGCGCGCCGGCGGCAGGGCGCACAGGCAGGTCTGGTCATAGATCGCGTCGTAGGGCGGGGTCGGCGCGTGGACGAACAGATCGCTGGTGACCACCCGCGCCCGCGCCCCGAACGGGGCCAGCCGCGCGGCCTGCGCCGCCGCCGCGCTGGGGGCGATGTCCAGCACCGTGACGTCGAACCCCGCCTCGGCCAGGGCGAGCGGCTCATGGCTGCGGCCGGCGCCAGGGATCAGGATGCGGCAGGGCGCGAGCGCGCCGCTCGCGCGCCAGGACAGGAAGGCGGGGTTGGGGCCGGCACGCTCCCAGCCGGTGGCGCCGGCCTGGTAGCGGCTTTCCCAGTCGATCGCCTGGGGGGGCTGGCTCATGCGGGGCGCTCCGGCAGGCGCATCCAGGCGGGGATGCGCGGGGTCAGCGCGGTATCGCCGGCGCGGAGGGGGGTGTCCAGCGCGTCCAGCCGCAGCACCGCGAGGCCCAGCCCGTCCCGGGCGGAGCGTAGCGCACCCACCGGTGCCGCGTCCGGCGCATCGACACGGCGGATCTCGGTGCCCGGCGGCGGGGCCGGCCCGTCCAGCGCCACCGGCACCAGCCGGCGCTTGACGAGGCCGCGATAGCGGGTGCGCGCGGTCAGTTCCTGGCCCATGTAGCAGCCCTTGGTCCAGGACACGCCGCCGAGCTCGTCGAACCCGGCCTCCAGCAGCAGCGAGCGCTCGGGTTCCAGATCGCGCGCCCCGTCGGGCAGG
>JAKBCO010000165.1 GCA_021807785.1 Pseudomonadota bacterium | reverse complement strand
GCCCCCCTGCCCTGCCGTCATGCCAGCCCCGGCGCGGCGCGCCTCCCCGCGCGGCACCGGGGCCTGTAGCATCGGTCCCGCGATCCACCCGGAGACCCCAACCCGATGGCGGCCCAAGCCCCGAGCCCCGCGCCGCAAGCCGTGCCCAACTGGTCCCTCACGCTTTGGACCATGGTCGGCATCCAGCTGGTGATGAGCCTCTCGTTCACCCTGCTCGCGCCGATCATGCCGCTCTACCTGCCGGTGCTCGGCGTCCATGCCCCGGACGCGATCGACCTCTGGTCCGGCCTCCTCGCCTCCGTCACGTCCTTCGTCGCCACCTTCGCCGCCCCGGTCTGGGGCCGCATGGCGGACCGGCTGGGGCGCAAGCTGATGGTGCTGCGCTCCTCCATCGGCATCGCGCTGTTCACCGGGCTGATGGGTGTGGCCACCAATGTCTGGCACCTGCTCGCTTTCCGGCTGGCGATGGGGCTGTTCGCCGGCTTCAACTCGGCCGCCATCGCCCTCGTCGCCAGCCAGGTGCCGGACCAGCGCCTGGGCTACGCGCTGGGCTGGCTGTCCACCGGCCAGCTGGTCGGCTCGCTGGTCGGCCCGATCGTCGGCGGCGGGCTGGCCGACCTCACCGGCAGCTACCGCATTCCGTTCTTCTTCGCCGCCGCCATCTCCACCATCGGCTTCGGCCTGACCTGGTGGCTGGTGCCGGAGCGGTTCACCCCGCCGCCGCCCAATGTCGGCGCGCGCCGCGCCCGATCGCTGCCGGCCGCCGCCGCGCTGCTGCGCGCCACGCCCGGGCTGGCGGCGCTGATGGTGGTGCTGCTGCTGGCGCAGTTCGCGGTGCAGGCGGTGCAGCCGGTGATCACGCTGTTCGTCCAGCAGCTGACCGGGCCGGTGCCCAGCCTGGCGACGCTGGCCGGCGCCGCGTTCTCGATCACCGGGCTGGCCGATGTCATCGCCTCGCCGTTCCTGGGCAAGCGCAGCGACGTGATCGGCTATCGGCGGGTGCTGCTGATCGCCCTGTTCGGCGCCGCCGCCACCACCGCCCCGCAGGCCTTCGCGCATAGCTACTGGGCCTTCCTGGCCGAGCGCTTCGGCGTCGGCTGCTTCATCGGCGGCATCCTGCCCACCGCCAACGCGCTGATCGGGCGGCTGGTGCCGGTCAGTTCGCGCGGCTTCGTCTATGGGCTGAGCTCGTCGGCGAATTTCCTCGGCATCGCGCTGGGGCCGCTGACCGGGGGGCTGGTGGCGGCCTCGGTGGGGCTGCGCTGGGTCTTCGTGGTGACGGCGGTGCTGCTGCTGCTCAACCTGATCTGGGTGAAATTCGCCCTGCCGGCCTCGGTCGATCAGCCGAACCCCAGGGAGCGCGCCGCCGCCGCGTAGCCGGCGCGCCGGGCGGGCGGCAGCGGATGGCGGCCGGCGACCCGTTCCAGCAGCAGCCGCGCGTCATCGGCCAGCCCGGCGCGAAGGGCGCAGTCCAGGAACAGCTGCTCCAGCACGTCCTGCTGGGCGTGGCTGCCACCCAGGTTCGGCATGTCGCCCAGCGCCGGGCGCATCGCCGCCACCGAAGCGGCGGGGTCCCGCGGGGCCAGCAGGGCGGCGCGGCAGATCGGCAACGCCACATCGCGCACCAGCGCCGCGAGCGGGGTCTCGCCGGCGGCGAATGCGGCCAGCGCATCGAGGAACCGTGCCCCCTCGGCCTGTCGGCCGGAGGCGGCGAGCGCCATCGCCCAATGCGGCAGGGTGAAGGCCGATTGCGCGTCGCCGATGCGCGCGGTGGCCTTGTCGGCGAGCTCGTCCCAGCGGTCCCCCACATCCACCCCGTGCCGGCCGAGGCGATACAGCATCGAGACCGCGTTCTGGACGTCGATATAGAGGTCCGGTTGGGCGCGGGTCAGCGGGGAGGTCAGGTCGCGGAATCCCGTGTCGTAGAGCGCCAGCACCCGATCGTGCTCGCCGCGTTCCAGATGGAACATCGCGGCGTGCCAATAGAGGTGGTGGCGCAGGTTGTTGGCCGCCGCCCAGCCCGGTGCCAGCCGCTCGATCCAGCCGATCCCCTCGGCCCGGCGGCCCTGCATTTCGAGCACATGCGCCACCCCGTGCGCGGCCCAGAGATCGCCGGGATCGCGCGCGATCGCCGCCCGGCCGGCCGCCTCCGCCTCCAGGTAGAGGCCGCATTCCTCGAAGGCGAAGCAGCGGCAGGCGAGCAGCGACGTATAGGCCGGCCAGGCCGGGTCCCAACGGGACTCCACCGCCAGCACCGAGGCGCGCATCCGCCCCGCCCGGCCGAGCCAGAAATTGACGAAATGCGCCAGCCGGAACGCCAGCGCGTCGGCCGGATGATCAGTCAGGATCGCATCCCAGATCGCCACCGCGCGCGGGGCGTCGCCGGCGGTCCAGGCGTCCAGCGCGGCCAGATGCGCCTGTTCGCGCGCGGTGGCGCCGGCCAGCAGCGGGCGGGCACGGGCGGCGGCGGCGGCAGCGGCCGGCAGCAGGGCGGCGTGGAAGCCGAGCAAGGCGAAGTAGCCGGCGAGGCAATGGGCCAGGCCGAAGTCGGGCGCCGTTTCGAGCAGCGCCGCCAACCGCGCGGCGGTATCGGCACGGTAGCCCAGATAGCCGGCGATGGCGTGGTCCCAGGCGCGGGCGCCGGCCGGATCGGTGGTCAGGGGCAGTCCGTGCGCGTCCTGTGCCATGGCGGGGTCCTGGCCGGTTTTGAACGGCGATAAGCGTTGCATGTCCGGCGCGGTGCGGCTACTGCGGTCCGGCCTGACGCAGGAGATCGGCGATCGTTCTCGCCCTTGCATTCCGCGCTGTCCCGGGCCTCGCCGCCATGGCGGGCAGCGTCGCCCTGTCCCGGCCGGAACCGCTGCTCGCGACCGGCCCGATCCTGCTGTTCGGCGTGGAACGCTCCGGCACCTCCTGGCTGGGCAAGATTTTCGACAGCCACCCCGCCACCCTCTATCGCCACGAACCGGAGCGGGTGCTCGAGGATTTCGGCCTGCCCTGGATCTGCCCGGATCTGCCGACGGAAGCGTTGCGCGTGGCGGCGGCCGAGTATCTGCGGCGCATGATCGATACCGCCACGATCGCAACCGCGGGCCCGGCGCCGCGCTTCCCCAAGGCTTGGCGCACCCCGCCGCGCGCCGCGCTGCATCTCGGCCTGACCGAAGGGCTGCGCATGTTGGCCCGGTTCGATCCTCGCCGCGGCGGGCTGCACAATCTCGGGCTGCCGGACCTGGGGGACGGCGGCGCACCGCGCGTGGTGGTGAAATCCGTCAGCGGCCACGGCCGCGCGGCATTGCTGGCGGCGGCCGATCCCGCGGCGCGGGTGGTGGTTTTGCTCCGCGACCCCGGCGGGCAGGTGGATTCGGTGCTGCGCGGCACCGCCAGGGGCAAGTTCGTCGAGCCGACCGAGCTCGACTGGATCCCGCCCACCCGCCCGGCCCGCCGCCACGGCCTGACCGCGGCGGCGCTCGCGCGGATGGACCGGATCGATCAGCTCGCCTGGCAATGGGTGGTGCGCAACGAGATGCTGCTCGACGATCTCGACGGCGCCGCCAACGCAACGGTGCTGCGCTACGACGATCTCTGCGCCGATCCGGAGGCGGAGGCGCGCCGGCTATTCGGCTTCGCCGGCCTGCCCTGGCATCCGCAGACGGCGGCGTTCCTCGCCGCCTCCACCTCCGGCAACGGCGCGCAGGGCTACTATTCGGTGTTCCGCGACCCCGCCACCAGCCTGCATCGCTGGCGCAGCCGGCTGGGGGCGGCGGATCAGCGCCGGATCGGCGCCATCCTGCGCCGGAGCCCGCTCGCGCGGTGGTGGCCGGATTTCCCGTAATGGCTGGACGGGGAAGGGTTTTCTCCGTTCTGGCCGTCCCTGCGAAGGGTTTGGGAATCTTTGCGCCGGGGCTTCCGCGCGGCAAAATTCCCTTCTACAGCCCGCGCCATGATCCCAGCTGACGCCGCCCATCTCGCCGCCCTCGAAGCCGAGGCCATCCATATCCTGCGCGAGGCGGCCGCCCAGTCGGCACGGCCGGTGCTGATGTATTCGATCGGCAAGGACTCCTCGGTCCTGCTGCATCTGGCGCGCAAGGCGTTCGCGCCGGCGCCGCTGCCGTTCCCGCTGCTGCATATCGATACGACGTGGAAATTCCGCGACATGATCGCATTCCGCGACGCCACCGCGGTGCGCTACGGGTTGACGTTGCGTATCCATACCAACCGCGAGGGCCTCGCCCAGGGCATCAATCCGTTCGACCACGATCCCTCCACCTACACCCGCATCATGAAGACGGAGGCGCTGAAGCAGGCGCTGGATGCCGGCGGCCACGACTGCGCCATCGGCGGCGCGCGGCGGGAGGAGGAGCGCTCGCGGGCCAAGGAACGCATCTTCTCGATCCGCGGCCCCGGTCACGTGTGGGACCCGAAGCGCCAGCGGCCGGAGCTCTGGCAGATCTACAACGGCCAGCGCGCGCCGGGCGAAACCCTGCGCGTGTTTCCGCTGTCCAACTGGACCGAGCGCGATGTCTGGACCTACATCCTGGCCGAGGGGATCGATGTGGTCCCGCTCTATTTCGCCGCCCCGCGCCCGGTGGTGGAACGCGCAGGCGCGCTGATCGTGGTCGATGACGCGCGGATGCGCCTGGCCCCGGGGGAAACGCCGCGCCCGCGGATGGTCCGGTTCCGCTCGCTCGGCTGCTACCCGCTCTCGGCGGCGGTCGAGTCGGAGGCCACCGACCTGCCGGCCCTGCTGGCCGAGATGGCGGCCTCCCGCGCTTCGGAACGTGCCGGGCGGCTGATCGATTTCGACCAGGACGCCAGCATGGAAGCGAAGAAGCGCGAGGGGTATTTCTGATGCCCGCCGAGCTCCTGCGCGTGCTCGCCTGCGGCAGCGTCGATGACGGCAAATCCACCCTGATCGGGCGGTTGCTCTACGAAACCGATTCGGTGCCGGACGATACCATGGCGGCGCTGGAAGCGGACAGCCGCCGCTTCGGCACCGTCCCCGGCGGCCTCGATTTCGCGCTGCTGGTCGATGGCCTGGCCGCCGAGCGCGAGCAAGGCGTGACCATCGACGTCGCCTACCGCTACTTCGAGACCCCGCGGCGGCGCTTCATCCTGGCCGACGCGCCGGGCCATCAGCAATATACGCGCAACATGGCCACCGGCGCCTCGCTGGCCGATGTGGCGATCCTGCTGGTCGATGCGGCGCAAGGGGTGCTGGCGCAGACCCGTCGCCACGCCGCCATCGCCGCGCTGATGGGGGTGCGCCGGTTCATCCTGGCGGTGAACAAGATGGACCTGGTGGGCTTCGCCCCCGCCCCCTTCGCCGCGGCGGCGAATGCGGTGCGGACGCTGCTCGCCCGGTTCGGGGATGCCAGCCTGGTCGCCATCCCGGTGGTGGCGCGCGACGGCGACAACGTCACCACCGCCTCGGCCCGGATGGGCTGGCATGACGGCCCCACCCTGCTCGCCGCGCTGGAGGCGGCCACCCCGCCGGCCCCGCCCGCGGACGCGCCGGCACGGCTGCCGGTGCAGCTGGTGCTGCGCCCCGATGCCGGCTTCCGCGGCTACGCCGGCACCCTGCGCGGCGGGCGGCTGGCGGTGGGCGAGCCAGTCGCCAACGCGCGCGCCGGCACCGGGGCGCGCATCGCCCGGATCATCGGCCCCGACGGGGAGCTCGACGCCGCCGCCCCCGGCACCCCGGTCACCGTCACCCTGGATCACGAGATCGACGTCTCCCGCGGCGACGTGCTGGCCGCCGGCCCCGCGCCCGAGGCCACCCAGCAGATCACCGCCCGGGTGGTGTGGATGGACGACACCGCCTTGTTCCGCGGCCGGGCCTATCTGCTGATGGCCGGCGCCGCCAGCACGGTGGCCACGGTGACCGAGATCGCCGGGCGGCTCGACCTCGAACGCATCGCCGAGGCGCAGGCCCATGAGCTGGCGGCGAACGAGATCGGCACCGTCACCCTGGCGCTGGCCGACCCGCTGGCGCTGGAACCCTATGCCGCCGACCGCGCCAGCGGCGCGTTCATCCTGATCGACCGGCTGACCCGGGCCACCGTGGGGGCGGGGATGATCACCCGCGTCCAGCCCAATGGCCGGGCGATCTACTGGCACCGGTTGGATATCGACAAGGCAGCGCGGGCGGCGCTGAAGGGCCAGCGCCCGGCGGTGCTCTGGTTCACCGGCCTCTCGGGCGCCGGCAAATCCACCATCGCCAATCTGGTGGAGCAGCGTCTGCACGCGCTCGGCCTGCACACCATGAGCCTGGACGGCGACAATGTCCGCCACGGGCTCAACCGCGATCTGGGCTTCACCGAGGCCGACCGGGTAGAGAACATCCGCCGCATCGCCGAAGTGGCGCGGCTGTTCGTGGAGGCCGGGCTGATCGTGCTGGTGTCCTTCATCTCCCCCTATCGGGCCGAGCGGATGATGGCGCGCGAGCGGGTGGCGGCCGAGGAGTTCCTGGAGATTTTCGTCGATACCCCGGTGGCGGAATGCCGCCGGCGCGACCCGAAGGGCCTCTATGCCCGCGCCGATGCCGGGCAGATCCGCAACTTCACCGGCGTCGATGCGCCCTACGAGCCGCCGCTTTCCCCCGAGCTGCGGCTGGAGACCCTGACCGCCGAACCGGACCGGCTGGCCGAGCAGGTGGTGGCGGAGCTGCGCCGGCGTGGCATCGTCGGCTGACCTCGCGGCCCTGCTGGCGGAGATCCGCGCCTGCCGGGCCTGCGCGGCGGAGCTGCCGCTGGGGCCGCGCCCGGTGCTGCGCGCGAGCATCTCGGCCCGGGTGCTGATCGTGGGCCAGGCCCCGGGAACCCGGGTCCACGTCACCGGTATCCCGTGGAACGACCCCTCGGGCGAGCGGTTGCGCGGCTGGCTGCGGATGGACCCCGCCACGTTCTACGACGAATCCCGCATCGCCATCCTGCCGATGGGATTCTGCTACCCTGGCCGGCTGCCGCGCGGCGGGGACGCGCCGCCGCGCCCGGAATGCGCCGCGCTGTGGCGCGAGCGGCTGCTGGCGCAGCTGCCGAACCTGCAACTGACCCTGCTGGTGGGCCAATACGCCATCCGCCATGCCCTGGGGCCAAGCCCAATGACCGCCCAGGTGGCCCGGTTCCGCGACTTGCTGCCCGCTCGCTGCGCCCTGCCCCATCCCTCCTGGCGCACCCTCGCCTGGGAACGCCGCAACCCCTGGTTCGCCGCCGACCTGCTGCCCGCCCTGCGCGCGGTGCTGGCGGGGATTGTCGGACGGGAGCCTGGGGCTTAACTAATGAGGGTTGTGTGGAGGGGCCTGAAGGCCAGGGGGCGCTGCCCCCTGGACCCCCGCCAAGGGCTAGCCCTTGGAACCCCGGGTTGGTTCGGAGCGGGAGTGAGGGGTGCGGGCCGGGCCTGGGAAACGGGATCTGAGGGCAGTTCTGCCCTCAGA
>JAKBCO010000164.1 GCA_021807785.1 Pseudomonadota bacterium | reverse complement strand
CTCGCCGCCCTGCTGATCGCCCGCCTGGCCGAAGCCGGCCCCACCCCGGAACCAGGCGACGTGCTGGTCCTGGCCCAGAAGATCGTCTCCAAGGCCGAATCCCGGCTGGTCGCTCTCGCCACCGTCACCCCCGGCCCCGAAGCAATCCGCCTCGCCGCCGAGACCGCCAAGGACCCGCGGCTGGTCCAGGTCATCCTCGACGAATCCACCCGCGTCGTCCGCCATCGCCCCAACCTGCTCATCATGCAGCACCGGCTCGGCTTCGTGATGGCCAATGCCGGCGTCGATCACTCCAACCTCGCCGCTCCCGGCGGAGCCGAGCAGGTGCTGCTGCTGCCGCGTGACCCGGACGCCTCCGCCGCCCGGCTGCGCGCCGCCCTCTCGGCGCATTTCGCGGTCCCGCTGGCGGTGGTCATCACCGACAGTTTCGGCCGCCCGTTCCGCCGCGGCAGCGCCGGCATCGCCATCGGCGCCGCCGGCCTGCCGGCGCTGGTCGATCTGCGCGGCACCCCCGACCTCTTCGGCCGCACCCTGGAAGTCACCCTGGTCGGCCTCGCCGACGAGATCGCCGCCGCCGCCTCCCTGCTGCAAGGCCAGGCCGCCGAGGGCCAGCCGGCGGTGCTGCTGCGCGGCCTCGCCTGGTCCGCCCCGGAGTCGCCCGCCGCCGCCCTGATCCGCCCGCCCGAGGAGGATCTGTTCCGGTGATCGTCGCATTGTCGGGCGGCATCGGCGGGGCCAAGCTCGCCCTCGGCCTCGCTTGCGCCCTGCCGGCCGGCGACCTCACCATCGTCGCCAACACCGGCGATGATTTCACCCATCTCGGCCTCGCCATCTCCCCCGATATCGACACCCTGCTCTACACCCTCGCCGGCCTCGACCACCCGGACCAGGGCTGGGGCCGGCGCGACGAGACCTGGTCGGCGATGGACACCCTCGCCGCCCTCGGCGGGCCGGACTGGTTCCGCCTCGGCGACCGCGACCTCGCCCTGCATCTGCTGCGCACCCAAGCCCTGGCCGAGGGCCGCACGCTCTCCCGGGTGACCGCCGATCTCGCCCGCCGGCTGGGCATCGCCACCACCATCCTTCCCGCCGCCGACGCCCCGGTGCGCACCGTGCTCGACACCGACCAGGGCCGCCTGCCGTTCCAGGAGTATTTCGTCCACCGAAGATGCAGCCCGGTGCTGCGCGCGCTGCATTTCGAGGGCGCCGCCGCCGCCCGCCCCGCCCCGGGTGTGACCGAGGCGATCGCCGCGGCGCGCGCGGTGGTGATCTGCCCCTCCAACCCGTTCATCAGCCTGGGCCCGATCCTGGCGGTGCCCGGCATCCGCGCCGCGCTGGCGGCCACCGCGGCGCCGGTGCTGGCGGTCTCGCCGATCATCGGCGGGCAGGCGGTCAAGGGGCCGACGGCGAAGATGATGGCCGAGCTCGGCCTGCCGGTCAGCGCCCGCGCGGTGGCGGAACATTACGGCGCGCTGATCGACATCTTCGTGGCCGACCCGGCCGATGCGCCGGACCTGGCCGGGATCGCCGCGCGGATCGTTCCGGCCCCCATCCTGATGCGCGATCGCGCCGACAAGCTCGCCCTGGCGCGGCGCGTGCTTGAGACCGTGGGATGATCGGCCCGGTCTGGGCGGCGGTGCCGGTCAAGGGCTTCGCCGGCGCCAAGCAGCGGCTGGCCCCGGCGTTGACCGCGCCGCAGCGCCAGGCGCTGGCCCGGGCGATGCTGACCGATGTGCTGACGGCGCTCGCCGCCGCCCCGCTCGCCGGCATCCTGGTCTGCACCGCCGATCCCGAGGCCGCCGCGCTCGCCCGCGGCTTCGGCGCCACCCTCACCGAAGACGACGCGACCGCCGGCCACACCGCGGCGGTGACGTCGATGGGGCGGTGGCTGATCGCGCGCGGGGTGGGCGCGATGCTGACCCTGCCCGGCGACCTCCCGCGCCTGACCGCGGCCGAGATCGCCGCCCTGATCGCAGCCGCCGCGCCGGCGCCGAGCTTCACCATCGCGCCCGCCCGCGACCTGCAGGGATCGAACGCGATCCTGCTCGCCCCGCCGGACGCGGTCGCGCTGCGCTTCGGCGAGGACAGCTATTTCCCCCATCTCGCCGCCGCCCGCGCGGCAGGGATCGGCCCGGTCTCGGTCCCCCTGCCCGGGATCGGCCACGACATCGACACGCCCGAGGATCTCGCGGCCCTGCGCGCCCTGCCCGCCCGCGGGGCGGGGGCGGTGGAGGCGCTGCTGGCGGGGTGGTGATACCGACCGGCCGGATTGGCCGGCGGCGGCGCGCGAAACGAGACTCGATACCTGCCGTCGCTGACCCATCCTTCATGGGTCAGCGACGGCAGGTATAATCACGACCGGTACGACCCGTTGATATCGATATACCCGTGCGTCAGGTCGCAGGTCCACGCCGTCCCCGCCCCCTTGCCCAGCCCCAGATCGATCTCGATCGCGATCTCCCGCCCGCGCATATGCGCGACCACCGGCGTCTCGTCATAGCCCGGCACCACCCCGCCATCGCGCGCCATCCACACCCCGCCCACGGCGATCGACAACCGGTCGCGGTCGGCCGGCTCGCCCGCCTTGCCCACCGCCATCACGATCCGCCCCCAGTTCGCGTCCTCGCCGGCGATCGCGGTCTTGACCAGCGGCGAGTTCGCCACCGCCATCGCCACCTTCCGCGCCGAGCGCGCGGTCACCGCCCCGCGGACATCGATGCGCACGAACTTGCTCGCCCCCTCGCCGTCGCGCACCACCGCCAGCGCCAGGTCCAGCAGCACCGCATCCAGCGCGCGGGCGAACTCGCGCAGCATCGCCCCGCCGGCGGCCGGCACGCGGGGATGCCGCGCCTGACCGGTGGCGAACAGCAGCACCGTATCGGAGGTGGACGTATCCGAATCCACCGTGGTGGCGTTGAAGCTGCCCGCCACCCCCCGGCGCAACAGCTTGTCCAGCGCGGCGGCGGGGAGTTTCGCGTCGGTGGCGATGAAGCAGAGCATGGTGGCCATGTCGGGCGCGATCATGCCACTGCCCTTGGCGATGCCGGTGATCCGCACCTCGGCCCCGCCGATCCGCGCGGTGGCGGTGGCCGCCTTGGGGAAAGTGTCGGTGGTCATGATCCCGCGCGCCGCCGCTTCCCACCCGTCGGCGCCGAGGCCCGCGTGCAGCCCGGGCAGGGCCGCGGTCAGCCGCTCGGTCGGCAGCGCCTCGCCGATCACCCCGGTCGAGGCGATGAAGACCTCGCCCGGCTTGCAGCCGACCAGCCGGGCGGCGGCGGCGGCGGTGGCGGCACAGGTCTCCCGCCCGGCGCGGCCGGTGAAGACATTGGCGTTGCCGGCATTCACCACCACCGCCCGCGCCCGCCCGCCCTTGAGCGCCGCGCGGCACCAGTCCACCGGCGCGCCGGGGCAGCGGTTGCGGGTGAAGACGCCCGCCACGCTGGTGCCCGGGGCCAGTTCCAGCATCACCAGATCGGTGCGCTCGCGGTAGCGGATGCCGGCCGCGACCGCCCCCAGCCGCACCCCGGCCAGCGGCGCCAGCGCCGGCAGCTTCACCGCCAGCGGAGAGATTTTCGTTTCCATTCGGTCTTCCTTCAGCTCTTGCCGGCGTAGCTTTTCGCCATGCCCTCGGCCGGTTCCGCCTGCGGACCGAAGGGCATGATCGGGTAGCGCAGCCCGGCTTTCGACAATCCCTTGAGGCCGGTCACCGCGCGCGCCAGATCCTCGGGCGGGCAGGCCATCAGCAGCTCGTCATCGGCCACCCCGCCGTAGCGCCGCTCGGCGTAGCACGGGATGGACAGGCTGACGCTCCGCGTTTTCAGGGCATGGCCCCAGGAATCGGCGCAGGCGCTCTCGCCGGTGATGGAGAAATCGTAGCGCTGGTAGTTTTTCCATTGCAGCCCGTTGATGAACAGGATCATCTGCGCCGGGTTGGCATAGAACAGGCAGACATCCGGCGGATCGAGCCGCGCCGAGCGCAGCGGCGAGACCACCAGCCCGTGATACCGCCCCGGCGGGACGCGCGGCATCCCCGCCTGATGCGCGGCGGCGGCTTCGCGGTTCTCGAACCACACCCCCTCCATCTTCCGCCCCGAGGTGTAGGTCTCGCCCGGCGCGTCGAGGCCGATCACGCTGGAACAGGACGAAAACTCCGGCACGTTCTCGGTGGTGATCCCGAGCGTGAAGCCGGCCAGCCTTGCCTGGGTCACCAGCTGGCAGGTGGAGAAGGTCTTGCCCTTGGCCGGGCGGCGCAGCCCGGGCACCGCCTCCATGGCCGCGATCGTCTCGAACAGCTTCATCCCGATCGGCAGGGTGCGCAGGCGCAACAGGTCCGACAGCTCCGTGGCCAGCCCGGCCAGGGCGGCGGCGTCCAGGCCGGCCGCGGCGGCTTGGGCGGTGGTGGTTCCCATCCTCGTTCCCCTCCTTCCCGGCGGTCTGGCCAGCCGGGCCGGCTCATGCAACACCACGGGCCGACGAAACGTGCAAGAATCGCTCATGTCAGACGCCGCGGCCGAGGCTCCCTCGCGCGCCCTCTTCCTCGCCGTGGTGCCGCCGATCATGCTGCCGGTCTTCCTCGGCGCGGCGGACCCGACCGTGGTCGCCACCGCCCTGCCCGCGATCGGCGCGGCGTTCGGCCATGTGCGGCTGCTGCCCTGGATGGTGGTGGCGAATCTGATGGCCAGCACGGTCGCCGCCGCCACCTACGGGCGGCTCGCGGATCTGTTCGGCCAGCGGCGGATGCTGCTGACGGCGATGGCGCTGTTCGTGCTCGCGGGCGCACTCTGCGCCGCCGCGCCGGGGCTCGACTGGCTGCTCGCCGGACGAGTGCTCGGCGGCCTGGGGGCCGGCGGGCTGACCACGCTCACCCAGGCACTGATCGGCACCCTGGTGCCGGCCCGCGCGCGCGGGCGCTACCAGAGCTACTACGCCGCCTGCATCGTCGCCGGCTCGGCCTTCGGGCCGGTGGCGGGCGGGGTGCTGGCGGGCGCGTTCGGCTGGCGCGCGGTCTTCCTGTCCTATCTGCCGCCGGGGCTGATCGCGCTGGCGCTGATCGCCCGCCTGCCGCCCGAGCCGCCGCCGCGGCGGGCGCGGGTCGATCTGCTCGGGATCGGGCTGCTGACGGCGTTCGTGATCCCGTTCCTGATGGCGGTCTCGCGGCTGCAACGGCCGCGCTTGTCGGACCTGCCGGAGACGCTGGCGGCGGCGGCGCTGGCCGCGCTGGCGCTCGCGGGGCTGCTGCGCCAGCAGCGCGCGGCCGGGGCTTCGGGGGTGATGGCGCTGCCGCTCCTGCGCGATCCGTCGTTCTGGCGGGCGGATCTGATGTCGGCCTGCTCGGGGGCGTCGCTGACCGCGATGGTGACCTTCCTGCCGCTCTATTTCCGGGTCATCGGCGGGCTCGGCTCGGGCCGGGCGGGGCTGCTGCTGATGCCGCTCACGGTGGGCGTCAGCCTGGGGTCGGTGGCGACCGGCTGGCTGATCGCGCGCAGCGGCCGCACCGCGATCTTCCCCATGCTGGGGCTGGGTTTCACCGCGATGACGCTGGTGGCGGCGGCTTGGTTCGCCCCGACGCTGGGGGTGCGCGGGGTGGCGTGGCTGGTGGCGCTGGGCGGGGTGACCCAGGGGGCGGCGATGCTGACCGCGCAGCTCACGGTCCAGCTGGTGGCGCCGGCGCGGATGCTGGGCGCGGCGGCGGGGTCGGTGCAGCTGTCGCGCTCGCTCGGCTCGGCCTTCGGCGCGGCGGCGGCGGGCGCGGTGCTGTTCGGGCTGCTGGGCTGGCACGATCCGCACGCGCCCGCGGTGTTCGCAGCCCTGGTGCGCCACGGCCCGGGGGCGCTGACCGGCCTGCCGGCCCCGGCGCGGGCGGCGGCGCGGGGCGCCATCGGCGGGGCGTTCCGCGGGGTGTTCCTGACGGTGGCGGTGTTCTCGCTCACCATCGTCGGGGCCGCCGCGACCATGCCGGTGCGGCGGGTGTGATATCAGCTGGTCGAATGGCCGACGCGTCCGACCATTCGGCCAGCTGATATCGCGCGCCGGGTCGGCGGGGGGCGGCGCACGAAACCTGGTCCCATGGAGTTGACGCGGCCGGCGGTTCCTGGTCCCTCTCGGGTGCCGTCCAGGGAACCCGAAGATGACCTTCACCGTTCTGTACCCCGAGAAACTCTACGCCGATGACAGCGTCGAACGCCGCATCTACGGCGAGGACGTCACCCTGGTGGTGCGCGACACCCAGGCGCTGGCGGAATTGTCGGATGCCGACTGCGCCGCCGCCGATGGGCTGATGATCCTGCGCCAGTCGGTGCAGGCCGCCGATCTGGCGCGGTTCACGAAGCTGCGCTGCGTGGTGCGCATGGGGGTGGGCTACGACAAGATCGACCGCAAGGCCGCCGCCGCCCGCCAGGTGGTGGTCTGCAACGTGCCCGACTACGGCACCACCGAGGTGGCCGACCACGCGATCGCGCTGGCAATGGCGCTGCGGCGCGGGCTGCTGCTGCATCACGACTGGCAGCGCCAGCCGCAGGGCGCGCCATGGAAAGCGGTCTTCGACCCCTTGATCCGCCGCACCGGCAGCCTCACCTTCGGGGTGATCGGCCAGGGCCGCATCGGCACCGCCGCCATGCTGCGCGCCAAGGCGCTGGGCTACCGGGTGGTCTTCTTCGATCCCTACCGGCCGAACGGGGCCGAACTGGCGATCGGGGTGGCGCGCGCGGCCACGCTCGATGAGCTGTTGCGCCAGACCGATACGCTGTCGATCCACGCGCCGCTGACGCCCGAGACCCATGGCATGATCGACGCGCGCGCGCTTGCGCTGCTGCCGCGCGGGGCGGTGGTGGTGAACACCGCGCGCGGACCGATCATCGACATCGCGGCGCTGGCGGCGGCACTGAAATCGGGGCACCTGTCGGGGGTCGGGCTCGACGTGATCCCGGTGGAACCGCCGGCCGACCCGCTGCCCGAGCTGGTGCGCGCCTATCGGGCGCGGGAGGCCTGGACCGAGGGCCGGCTCATCATCACCCCGCATTCGGCGTTCCATACCCCGGAGGCGTGGGACGACATCCGCTCCAAGGGGGCGGAGACGATGCGCGCCTTCATCGGCGGGGCGCCGCAGAACGTGATCGCGCCCGAGGATTTCTGAGCCGAGGACCCGGGCGTGCTGAAGATCGGCCGCGGCGCCAGCGCGCCGCCGTTCATCGTGATGGACGTGATCGCCGCGGCCAATGCGCGCCAGGCGGCGCTCGCCCCGGGCGCGCCCGGGGTGATCCGCATGGAGGTGGGCCAGCCCGGTACCGGCGCCCCGGCCGGCGCGCTCGCCGCCGCCGCCGCCGCGCTGCGCTCCGGCGATCCGCTGGGCTATACCGAGGCGTTCGGACGGCCGAGCCTGAGGTCCCGCATCGCCGCCCATTACCGGGACTGGTACGGGCTCGACGTGCCCGCCGCGCGCATCGCCGTCACGGTGGGGGCCTCGGGCGGGTTTCCGCTGGCGTTCCTGGCCGCCTTCGATCC
>JAKBCO010000163.1 GCA_021807785.1 Pseudomonadota bacterium | reverse complement strand
CGCCCCGGCCACGCCCGCCGCACCCGCGCCGAGCGCGGTCGCCACCGCGACCCCGCCACCCGCCGCCGCACCGCCGCCGACGCTGGCGCCGGTGCGGCTGGCCCGCCAGCCGGTGCCAGCCCCGATGCCAGCCCCGGTGCCAGCCCCGGCGCGCCCGATCGCCCGCCCGGCCGCCCACCCGATCCTCCGGCCGGCGGTCGCCCCGACCCCGCCCCCGATTGCGCCCCGGATTGGCCCCCTGGCCCCGCCCGCCGCCCCGCGCCCGGCCCGTCGCTATCTGCCGCCGCCGCCGCGCCTGACCCCGGCGCGCTACCGCCCGCCCGCCTATCGCCCCACCCAAGCCTGGCACCCCCCGGCGCGCCCGGCGCCGCGCCCCTATGTCGGCGGCTCGATGCTCGGCATGGCCGGCGGGGCGACCGCCGCGCCGCCGCCGCCGGCGCCGATGCCCTACACCGCCAACGCGGGGGATTAGCGCATGGCCCTCGGCCCGCCGCGCCGTCCGCCCGACAATCGCGTCTCGCTCTGGCGCGACCATCCCCCGCCGCCTCAGCCCGGGGGCCAGCCAGACGCCGTGCCGCCGGAGCCGGCCGCGCCGCCGATGGTCGCCCCGCCGCGGCCGGTGCCGCGCACGCGCCAGGGTGCCGCCCGCCATGATGCGGTCCCGCGCACCGAAACCGTGCGGGTCACCGCGCCCGACATCCATCGCCGCGCCGCCGAGGAACGCAGCCGCGGCCGGCTGCGCTTCAGCGCCGCGGTCTTCACCGCCCTGTTCGCCGCCGTGCTGGGCCGGCTGGCCTGGGTCACCGTGATCGCGCCCCAGAAACCCCCGAAGGTCCCGCATCTGGTGCAGGACCTGCTGCACCCCGCCCCGCACCCGGCGGCACCTCGTCATCCGCTGGTGCAGCGGGCGATGATCACCGACCGCCACGGCCAGATCCTGGCGATCTCGCTGCCCGCCGCCTCGCTCTACGCCAATCCGCAGGAGATCATCGACCCGGCCCGGGTGGCGGCGAAGCTGAAGACGGCGCTGCCCGATCTCAACCTCGCCACCGCCACCGCGCGCCTGTCCGAGACCAACAAGCAGTTCGTCTATCTGGCCTTCCGCGTCACCCCGGAGCAGGAGGAGCGCATCCTCGCCCTCGGCATCCCCGGGCTCGATTTCCTGCACACCGACATCCGCCGCTACCCGATGGGACGGCTGGCCGCGCAGGTGCTGGGCGGGGTGAACGTGGACGATCACGGCATCGCCGGGGTGGAAAAAGCCTTCGACCACCGCCTGCTGACGGACCCGCGCCCGCTGCGCCTGTCGCTCGATGTGCGGGTGCAGGCGGTGCTGACCGAGGAGCTGCGCCGGGCGATGGACGAGTTCCACGCCATCGGCGCCACCGGGATCGTGATGAAGGTGGATACCGGGGAGGTGCTGGCGATGGTCAGCCTGCCCGATTACAACGCCAACGATCTCGGCACGGCGCCGGCCGACGCCCGCTTCAACCGCGCCGCCTCCGGCGCCTACGAGCCGGGCAGCACCTTCAAGCTGCAGACCGCGTCGATGGCGCTCAACGACGACGTGATCCATATCTGGGACCGGTTCGACACCATCCATCCGATCCATATCGGCCGCTTCACCATCACCGATTTCGAGCCGGCGCATCAGGACTACGCGCTGCCCGAGATCATCGCCCAGTCCTCCAACATCGGCGCCTCGCACATCGCCCTGCTGGTCGGCCGCGCCCGCCAGCGCGCGTTCCTGCGCAACAACGGCATGTTCGCCGCCGCCCCGATCCAGCTGCCGGAAAGCGCGCCGCCGCAGGTGCAGCCGAAGCGCATCTGGGGCAAGGCCACGGTGATGACGGTCTCGTTCGGCAACGGCATCGCCATCACGCCGATCCAGCTCATCACCGGCACCGCCTCGCTGCTGGACGGCGGCATCTACCACGCCCCCACCCTGCTCGCGCTGCCGCCGGGCACGGTGCCGCCGGGGCATCGGGTGATCCGCCATTCGGTCTCGCTGATGATCCGCCGGCTGATGCGCGACGTGCTTCTGTATGGCACCGGCGCGCCGGCCCGCGTGCCGGGCTACCTGGTCGGCGCCAAGACCGGGACCTCGCAGAAGATCGGCAAGGACGGGTACCGGCTGCACACCAACCTCGCCTCCATGATCGCCGCCTTTCCCATGACGAATCCGCAATATATCATCTACGCGATGCTCGACAGCCCGAAAGGCAACAAGAGCACCTATGGCTTCTCCACCGGCGGCTTCATCGCCGGGCCGGTGATCCAGCACACCATCGCCCGCATCGCGCCGATGCTGGGGCTGCTGCCCGCCTCGCCCGAGGCGCTGCCGGCCCTGCAAGCCTCGCTGGCGCTGCCGCTGGCCCCGCCGATCCCGCCCGGCCAGCCGCTGCTGGACCGCATCCCCGGCGGCATCGCCGGCTACGCCGGCTGGAAGGAGGGGATCCCGGCCGCCGTCCCGCCCGGCACGCCGTCGGACGTGGTGATCCCCACCCTGCCGCTGCCGCCCTCGCCCCCGTCCGCGCGCACCTTCCCCGCCGCGTTTCCCACCGCGCGTCCCCTGCCCGCGCAGGAGGCCACGCTTGCGCGGCGCTGACCTCCTCGCCGGGCTGGCGACCGCGGGCAGCGCCCCTCCGGCGCTGGCCGCGGCCGAGGTCACCGGCATCACCGCCGACAGCAGGCAGGTGGGCCCGGGCATGATCTTCGCCGCCCTGCCCGGCGCCCGCGCCGACGGCCGCGCCTTCATCGCCGAGGCGGTGGCCCGCGGCGCCGCCGCCATCCTGGCCCCGGAGGACACCGCCTGGCCGGCCGAGGCGCCCGCCCGCCCGCTGCTCGCCCATCCCGCGCCGCGCCGGCTGCTGGCGCTGCTGGCGGCACGCCTCGCCGGCCCCGGCCCGCGGGTGACGGCCGCGGTCACCGGCACCAACGGCAAGACCAGCACGGTGAGTTTCCTGCGTCAGATCTGGGCCGGCGCCGGCCACAAGGCCGCCAGCCTGGGCACGCTGGGGGTGGAAACCGAGGGCGCGCCCGCCCCCGCCGATCCGCCGGCTTCGCTCACCACCCAAGACCCGGTGGCGCTGGCCGAGACCCTCGCGGCGCTGGCCCGCGCCGGCATCGATCACGCGGCGATGGAGGCGTCCTCGCACGGTCTCGACCAGTGCCGGCTGGACGGGGTGGCGCTGGCCGGCGCCGGCTTCACCAACCTCACCCGCGACCATCTGGACTATCACGGCACCGAGGCCGCCTATCGCGCCGCCAAGCTGCGCCTGTTCGATACCTTGCTGGCGGAAGGCGCGCCGGCGGTCGCCAACGCGGCGATGGACCCGGAGACCCTGGCCGCGCTGCGCGCCATCGCCGCCCGCCGGCGGCTCGATCTGCGGCTGGTGGGCAGCGGCGGGGACACGCTGCGGCTGCTCGCCGCCACCCCGCGTCCCGACGGCCAGACGCTGCGGGTCGCCCGCGGCGCCGGGACGGCGCGGTCCATCCCGCTGCCGCTGCCCGGGCTGTTCCAGGCCGAGAACGCCCTGCTGGCGGCCGCGCTGGCCGAGGCGCTGGGCGAGCCCGACGCGCTCGACGCCCTGGCCCGGCTGCGCCCGGTGCGCGGGCGGCTGGAGCGCGCCGCGGTGCTGCCCAACGGCGCCGTGGCCTATGTGGACTACGCCCATACCCCCGACGCGCTCGCCCGCGCGCTCGCCGCGCTGCGCCCGCACAGCACGGGCCGGCTGGTGGTGGTGTTCGGCGCCGGCGGCGACCGCGACCGCGGCAAGCGCCCGCAGATGGGCCGGGTGGCGGCGCGCGACGCCGACCGCGCCATCGTCACCGACGACAACCCGCGCTCGGAAGACCCGGCCGCGATCCGCGCCGCCATCCTGAGCGCCTGCCCGGGCGGGGTCGAGATCGGCGACCGCCGCGCCGCCATCGCCGCCGGCCTCGCCGCCCTCGGGCCGGGCGATCTGCTGGTGGTGGCCGGCAAGGGCCACGAGACCGGCCAGATCATCGGCACCGAGGTGATCCCGTTCGACGACGCCGCGGTGATCCGCGCCCTGGCCGGGGGCGCGGCATGAGCGTGCTCTGGACCGAAGCCGCCCTCGCCGCCGCCACCGGCGGGCATTTCACCCGCCCCTTCGCCGCCGGCGATGTCGCCATCGACACCCGCGCCATCGCCCCCGGCGCGCTGTTCGTGGCGCTGCGCGGGGAGCACCGGGACGGGCATCTGTTCGTCTCCGACGCCGTCGCCCGCGGCGCCGCCGGCGCGCTCACCGCCCATCCGATCGGCGATGCGCCCTGCCTGATCGTGCCCGACACCCTGGCCGGCCTCACCGCCCTGGGCGCGGCCGGGCGGGCCCGCTTCACCGGCAAGCTGGCGGCCATCACCGGCAGCGTCGGCAAGACCACCACCAAGGAGATGCTGCGGCGGATCCTGCGCGCGCAGGGACCCACCCCAGGGGCCGTCCATGCCGCGCTCGCCTCGCACAACAACCATTGGGGCGTGCCGCTCACCCTGGCCCGGCTGCCGGCCGAGGCCGCCTTCTGCGTCGCCGAACTCGGCATGAACCACGCCGGCGAGATCGCCCCGCTCGCCCGCCTCGCCCGCCCGCACGTGGCCGTCATCACCGCCATCGCCCCGGCGCATATCGGCCTGCTCGGCTCGCTCGCGGCCATCGCCGCCGAGAAGGCCAGCATCTTCCAGGGGCTGGAACCGGGCGGGACGGCGGTGCTGCCGGCGGCGGCGCCGCACGCCGCGGTGTTGCGGCAGGCCGCCGGCGACGCCCGCATCCTGACCTTCGGCGCCGACGCCGCGGCCGAGTTCCGGCTGGAGGACTGCCAACCCGAACCCGGCGGCTCTACCGTCACCGCCAGCTGCGCCGGGGTCCCGGTGCGGTTCCGCCTCGCCGCCCCGGGGCGGCACATGGCCGAGAACGCGCTCGCCGCGCTGGCCGCCGCCGCCGCCCTCGGCGTGACGCCGGAGGCCGCCGCCGCCGCCCTCGACGGGTTCGCGCCCCTGCCCGGGCGCGGCGCGCGGCGCAGCCTCGCGCTGCCCGACGGGGAGGCGCTGCTGCTCGACGAGAGCTACAATGCCAATCCCGCCTCCATGCGCGCCGCGCTGTCGGTGCTGGCCGGCGAGCCCGGGCGGCGCATCGCCGTGCTCGGCGACATGCTGGAACTCGGCGACCATGCCGCCGCGGCGCACGCCGCCCTGGCCGAGGCCCTGATCGCCGATCACATCTTCCTCTGCGGCGCGGAGATGCGCCATCTGCGCAACGCCCTGCCCGGCACCCCGCCGGTGGTCTATGCGCCCGACGCCGACGCCCTGGCCCCGCTGGTCGCCGCCCAGCTCCGCGCCGGCGACACGGTGCTGGTCAAGGGCAGCCTGGGCAGCCGGATGCAGGCCATCGTCGCCGCGGTGGCGGCGCGGGCAGACAGCACCACCATCGTGGCGCGGGCAGACAGCGCCACCATCGTGGCGCGGGCGGAGGGCGGCTGATGCTGTTCGCGCTCGCCCGTCCGCTGACCCAGGACATCTCCGCCTTCAACGTGCTGCACTACATCACCTTCCGCTCCGGCGCGGCCTGCCTGACCGCGCTGGTGATGAGCTTCCTGATCGGCCCCGGGCTGATCCGCTGGCTGCGCCGCACCCAGGGCCAGGGCCAGCCGATCCGCGCCGACGGGCCGGAGCGGCACCTGATCGAGAAGGCCGGCACCCCCACCATGGGCGGGGTGCTGATCCTGCTCGCCACCCTCGCCTCCACCCTGCTCTGGGTGGATCTGCGCAACCGCTACATCTGGGCGGTGATGGGGGTGACCTTCGGCTACGGGCTGCTGGGCTTCGCCGACGACTACCTCAAGCTCGCCCGGCGCAACCATCGCGGCCTGCCGGGGCGGGCCAAGCTGATCGGCCAGGCCCTGATCGGCCTCGCCGCCGCCACCTGGATCATGCACACCACCGACGGCAACCTGGGCGACGCGCTGGCGCTGCCGGTGTTCAAGAACCTGCTGATCCCGCTCGGCTGGGGCTTTCCGCTGTTCGGCGCGCTGGTGATGATGGGCAGCTCGAACGCGGTGAACCTGACCGACGGGCTCGACGGCCTCGCCATCGTGCCCTCGATCATCGCCGCCGGGGTCTTCGCGCTGATCGCCTATCTGGTCGGCAACCGCATCTTCGCCGATTATTTGCAGCTGCATCCGATTCCGGGGGCGGGCGAGCTCGCGGTGTTCTGCTCGGCGCTGATCGGCGCCGGGCTGGGCTTCCTCTGGTTCAACGCCCCGCCGGCGGCGGTCTTCATGGGCGATACCGGCAGCCTCGCCCTCGGCGGCGCCCTCGGCGCGGTCGCGGTGGTGACCAAGAACGAGATCGTGCTGGCGATCGTCGGCGGCCTCTTCGTGGTCGAGACCGTTTCGGTGATGATCCAGGTCTTCTGGTACAAGCGCACCGGCACCCGCGTCTTCCTGATGGCGCCGCTGCACCATCATTTCGAGAAGAAGGGCTGGGCCGAACCCACCATCGTGATCCGGTTCTGGATCATCTCCATGATCCTGGCCCTGGTCGGCCTCGCCACCCTGAAGATCCGATGAGCGGCGCCTTCCCCCCCGACATCTTCGCCGGCGCCCGCTTCGCGGTGCTGGGGCTCGGCCGCAACGGCGCCGCCGCCGCCGCGGCACTCGCCACCCTGGGCGCCGAGGTGCTGGCCTGGGACGACGACCCCGCCCGCCGCGCCGCCATCGCCCACCCGGTCGATCCCGCCGCCTGGGGACGCATCGACGCGCTGGTGCTGTCCCCGGGCATCCCGCACCGCCTGCCGGCGCCGCATCCCGTGGCCGCGCGCGCCGTCGCCGCCGGCGTGCCGGTGCTGTCGGATGCCGAGTTGCTGTTCCGCGCCGCGCGCCGCTCCGGCTCGGCGGCGCGCTTCGTCGGCATCACCGGCACCAACGGCAAATCCACCACCACCGCCCTGCTGGCCCATATCCTGGCCGAAGCCGGGTTCGCGGTCGCCGCCGGCGGCAATCTCGGCCCCGCCGCGCTGGCGCTGCCGCGCCTGCCCGCGGGCGGCGTCTATGTCCTCGAGATGTCCAGCTACATGTTGGAGCGACTCGAAACCATGCGCTTCGATGCGGCGGCGATGCTCAATCTCTCGCCCGACCATCTGGACCGGCATGGCGACATGGCCGGCTACGCCGCGGCCAAGCGCCTGGTGTTCGCCCGCCAGGCGGCCTGCGACCTGGCGGTGATCGGCATCGACGACGCCCCCTCCCGCGCCATGGCCGCGACGCTGGCGGCGGGGCCGGCGCGGCGGATCACCGTCTCCGGGCAAGACGCCGCCGCCGATGTCGCCCCGATCGGCGGCGTGCTGGGCGATGCCGCCGGGCCGATCCTCGACCTTGCCGCCGCCCCCGCCCTGCCCGGGGCGCACAACGCCCAGAACGCCGCCGCCGCCGCCGCCATCGCGCTTGCCCTCGGCGCCGATCGCGCGGCGGTGGCGCGCGGGATCAC
>JAKBCO010000162.1 GCA_021807785.1 Pseudomonadota bacterium | reverse complement strand
GGGACGACGACGCTGAGTTCGGGCGATGCGCTCATGTCATCCGGCTTTGGTGGTGACCGTTGGAGGATGGGTCGGGGGCGGGCGGGTTGGGTTGCCAACGGCGATGCCGAGCCGTCCCGGATGGAACCGTAATTCTGCCGTCATGGCCGGCCTTGAGCCGGCCATCCGCTCCGGAACGCGCGCGCTTGCCGCGCCGCGGGTTCGGGGATGGATCGCCACCTCAAGGTCGGCCATGACGGGGGAGGCGTGGAATCCCGGCCCGCTGCTCCCGTTGGCAAGTTGGATGGTATACTTGGAAACCCCATGGCTCCGGGGTGCCGCGCGCAGGGCTGGCATGGCGGCAGCGCGCGAAACAATACGATTCCCGTCTTCCCCAAGGAGACCGGTATCTCATCCGAGCGCGGCTTCCAGCAGCGCCAGCGCGCGGGCGGCGAAGGCGCGCATATTGGCCTCCCGATCGACCTGCCCGGTCTCGAGGGTGATGGCGCGGGCGGCGGGGCCGGCCAGCGCGATGCAGGAATGGCCGGCGGCATCGCCGTAGCGGTTGCCGGTGGGGCCGGCGGCGCCGGTCTCGCCCAGGCCCCAGACCGCGCCGCAGCGCCCGCGCACGGTGGTGGCGAGCAGACTCGCATAAGCCTCGGTGGAGGCACGCATTCCGCCCGGCAGCGGATCGGGGATCTCCAGGAAGGCGGCGCGGGCGGCGCGGGTGTAGATCACCGACCCGCCGAGGAAATAAGCGCTGGCCCCGGGCACCGCGAGCAGGGCGGCCGAGATCAGCCCGCCGGTGGATGATTCGGCGATGGCGATGGTCTCGCCTCGGGCCTTCAGCCGGGCGCCGATGCGCCCCGCCGCGTCGAGCAGGCTTTGCATGGTGGGTTCCCTCCCTGGTTTCAGCGGGCGCCGAAGATCGCCGAGCCGACCCGCACCAGGGTGGCGCCGTGCGCGATCGCGGTCTCGAAATCGGCCGACATGCCCATCGACAGCTCGGCCAGCCCATGGGCGCGGGCGCAGGCGGCGAGCCATGCGAAATGCGGCGCCGGATCTTGCCCGGCCGGCGGCACGCACATCAGCCCGCGCAGCTGCGCGCCGAAGCGATCGCGGCAGGCGGCGACGAAGGTGTCGGCCTCGGCGCGCGGAATACCGGATTTCTGCGGCTCGTCGCCAGTGTTCACCTCGATCAGCAGTGTCGGGCGACGGGATTCCTTTTCCATCGCCGCCGCCAGCGCGTCGGCGAGGCGCGGCCGGTCGAGGCTCTCGATCACATCGGCGATGCGCACCGCCTCGCGCGCCTTGTTGGTCTGCAACCCGCCGATGAGATGCAACCGCAGGGCGGGGTTGGCCGCGCGCAGGGGCGGGAACTTGGCGGCGGCTTCCTGCACCCGGTTCTCGCCGAACACAAGCTGGCCAGCTTCGAGGGCGGCGATCACCGCCGCCGCCGGCTTGGTCTTGGAGACCGCGACCAGGGTGATGGCCGTGGCGGCACGGCCCGACCGGCGGGCGGCCTCGGCGATGCGGGCGCGGATGCGGGCCAGGTTGTCGGCGATCTCGGTCATGACGGCAGGCTTAGCGCGGTGCGAGGGGGCGTCAACCTCGGGCGGCGTCTCGCCCGGGCGACGGCCGGTTACCGACCGAGACAAACCCGTCCTCGCCAGCCCCGGTCGTGGCGGATAGACTGAACAGGCCATGGCGGGGCCTGTGGCGCCAGGGAGGCTGGATTGCGTTCATCACGCCGGATGCTGGGGACGGCTCTGCTGCTGTCGATCGGGGTCGTGCTCACCTGGGTCGCCACCGCGCGCGCGGCGGCGAAGCCACAGCCGGCGGCGATTCCGGTTACCGTCGGCACCGTCACCACCGGCACCATGCCGGTGCTGCTGCGCGGCATCGGCACCGTGCAGGCTGACAACACCGTGACCGTCCGCTCCCGCGTCGATGGCCAGATCGTGGGCGTGGATTTCCACGAGGGCCAGGAGGTCGCGGCCGGCGCCCTGCTGTTTCAGATCGATCCCCGCCCCTACGCCGCCGCGCTGGCCGAGGCCGAGGCGGTGCGCGCCAAGGATGCGGCCCAGCTGGATGCAGCGGTGGCCGATCTCGCCCGCTATACCCATCTGCTGCATGGCGGCTTCCAGAGCCGGCAGAGCTACGACCAGCAGAAGGCGCTGGTGGCCCAGCTGCGCGCCACCATCTCCGGGGATGAGGCGGGGATCGCGGCGGCGAAGCTCAACCTCGATTTCACCCGTATCCGTGCGCCGATCGCCGGGCGGCTCGGGGCGCAGCTGGTCGATATCGGCAATATCGTCCGCGCCAGCGACAACACCGCCCTGGTCACCATCGCCCAGGTGCGGCCGATTTTCGTCAGCTTCGCCCTGCCGCAGCAGGATCTGGACGCGATCCGGCGCCATCAGGCCGCGGCCCCTTTGGTGGTGGAGGCGCGGTCGCGCGATGACGCCCATCTGCTCGCGCGCGGGCGGCTCAGTTTCATCGACAACACGATCAACACGGCCACCGGCACCATTGGCCTGAAGGCGCGCTTCGCCAACCGGCGTGAGCGGCTGTGGCCGGGCGCGTTCGTCAATGTCCGCATGACCCTGACCGAGCGGCGCGACATGCCGATGGTGCCGGAATCGGCCTTGCAGCAGGGGCCGCGCGGCTGGTTCGTCTATCTGGTGGGGGCCGATCACCGGGTGACGCGCCATCCGGTGCGCCCGGCGCTGATGGAGGATGGGCGGGCGGCCATCGCCTCGGGCCTGACCGCCGGGCAGGTGGTGGTGGTGAATGGGCAGTACCGGCTGACCGACGGGGCGCGGATCATGGAACGCAAGGCGGGTAAGCCGGGATGAACATCTCCGCCCCCTTCATCCGTCGGCCGATCGCCACCTCGCTGCTGATGCTGGGCATCCTGGTGTTCGGCATCGTCGCCTATCTGATGCTGCCGGTGGCGGCGCTGCCGAATGTGGATTTCCCCACCATCACGGTGACCGCGAACTACCCCGGCGCCAGCCCGCAGACCATGGCCTCGGCGATCGCGACGCCGCTCGAACAGCAATTCACTTCCATCGCCGGGCTGGCGCAGATGACCTCCCTGTCCGGCACCGGCACCACCACCATCACGTTGCAGTTCGATCTCGACCGCAACATCGACGCCGCGGCGGAGGACGTGCAGACCGCGATCAACGCTGCCGCCGGGCTGCTGCCGGCGGATCTGCCGAGCCCGCCAACCTATCGTAAGGTCAACCCGGCCGATTTCCCGGTGCTGATCTATGCGGTGCATTCCAATGCAGTGCCGGTGTACCGGCTGGACGATTACGCCAACACGGTGCTGGCGCAGCGCTTGTCCACCGTACCTGGGGTGGGCGAAGTGTTCATCTTCGGCCAGAAGCAATATGCTGCCCGGGTGCAGGTCAATCCGGGCGCGCTCGCCGCCCTCGGCCTCAGCCTCGAGGACGTGCGCGCCGCCCTGGCCGCGGCCACGGTGAACCGCCCCACCGGCGCGATCGAGGGCGCGCACCGCGTCACCGCGCTCGACACCAACGACCAGATCTTCAACGCGCAGGGGTTCCGCCGGCTGGTACTGGCCTATCGCGACGGGGCCCCGGTGCGCCTCGGCGCAGTGGGCGACGTGGTGAACTCGGTGGTCAACACAAGGCTCGGCGCCTGGTTCGACAATGCGCCGGCCGAGGGGATCGCGATCGAGAAGGCACCCGGCGCCAACACCATCGCCCTGGTCCGCCAGATCAAGGCGTTGATGCCGAAGCTGCGGCGTTCCATTCCGCCGGCAGTGCATGTCGATCTGGTCTCCGACCGCTCGGTGGTCACCACCGCGGCGGTGCATGATGTCGAGTTCACCATGCTGCTCACCACTGCGCTGGTGGTGGTGGTGATCTTCGTGTTCCTCCGAACCCTGCGCGCCACCTTCATCCCGTCGATGGCGGTGCCGCTGTCGCTGCTCATCACCTTCGCAGTGATGTATGTGGCGGGTCTTAGCCTCGACAACATCTCCCTGATGGGACTGACCATTTCGGTGGGCTTTGTGGTGGACGACGCGATCGTGATGATCGAGAACATCGTCCGCTACATCGAGGAGGGGATGGACCCGATGGCGGCTGCGCTGAAAGGGGCGGGGCAGATCGGCTTCACCATCGTCTCCATCACCTTCTCGCTGATCGCGGTGTTCATTCCACTGTTCTTCATGGGCGGCATCATCGGCCGGCTGTTCCGCGAGTTCGCCATCGTGGTCGCGGTGGCGGTGATGGCCTCGGCCTTCATCTCGCTCACGCTGACGCCGGTGCTGTGCGCGCGCATCCTGCGCCGCCAGGGGCTGCACCCATCCGGCTGGTTCGCCCGCACCTCCGAACGCGGCTTCCAGGCCATGCTGGCCGCCTATGGGCGCGGGCTCGACTGGGTGTTCCGCCACCAGCGGGTGGCGCTGCTGGCCACCCTGACGCTGATGGGGGTCACCGCGGCGCTCTACACCGCCATTCCCAAGGGGTTCTTCCCCCAGCAGGACACCGGCTTCGTGTTCGGCGAGGTGGATACCCGCCAGGATGCCTCGTTCCGCTCCACCGCGGAGGTGATGCACAAGATCGTCGCCATCGTGCAGCACGACCCTGGCGTCGCCGCGGTGTTCTCGCTGGCCGGGGCCTACAGCTACAACCCCGGGGAGAACACGGCGCGGGTGTTCTTCTCGCTCAAGCCGTTCGATGAGCGCACCGACACCGCGCAGCAGATCGTGGCCCGGCTGCGCGGCAAGGTGGCCGGCATCGAAGGTGCCCGATTCTACATGCAGGTGCCCCAGAACATCACCGTCGGCGGGCGACTCGCGCGCACCCAGTACCAGTACACGCTGACCGATACCGACCTCGCCGAACTCAACCACTGGGCGCCGATCCTGGAACGCGGAATGCGCACCCTGCCGGCGTTGCAGGACGTCGCCTCCGACCAGCAGAGCGCGGCGGCGCATCTGGCGATCACCGTCGATCGCGCTGCCGCCTCGCGGCTCGGGGTGTCGATGAACGCGATCGACCAGACTCTGTATGACGCCTTCGGCCAGCGTCAGGTGGCAACAATCTATACCGCGACCAACCAGTACAAGGTGGTGCTGGAAGTGCAGCCGCGGTTCCAGAATACGCTGGCGGCGCTGACGAAGATCTACATCCCCGGAAGCGGCGGGGCGATGGTGCCGCTGGGGGCGGTGGCGCATCTCTCCCGCACCGTGCAGCCGCTGACGATCAGCCACCAGGGGGTGTTTCCGGCGGTGACCCTGTCGTTCAACCTGGCGCCGGGCGCGGCGCTAGGCCAGGCGGTGGATCAGATCAACCGGCTGGTGGCGCGGCTCGGCGCGCCGGCCACATTGCAGGGGTCGTTCCAGGGCACCGCGCAGGCGTTCCAGGCCTCGCTGTCATCGATGCCGCTGCTGATCGCGGCGGCGATCCTGGTGGTCTATATCGTCCTCGGGATGCTCTACGAGAGCTACATCCACCCGATCACCATCCTCTCGGCGCTGCCGGCCGCCGGCGTCGGCGCGCTGGTGATGCTGTGGCTGCTGCATTACGATCTTTCGGTGATCGCCATCGTCGGCATCATCCTGCTGATCGGGATCGTGAAGAAGAACGCGATCATGATGATCGATTTCGCCTTGCAGGCGCAGCGCAGCCAGGGGCTGAGCCCGCGCGAGGCGATCCATCAGGCCTGCCTGCTGCGCTTCCGCCCGATCATGATGACCACCTTCGCCGCGCTGTTCGGCGCGTTGCCGATCGCGTTCGGGCAGGGGGCGGGCTCGGAGCTGCGCCAGCCGCTGGGGGTGGCGATCGTCGGCGGGCTGCTGGTGTCGCAATGGTTGACCTTGTACACCACCCCGGTGATCTATCTGTGGCTGGAACGGCTCTCGCACCGGGTGACGCGGCCGTCGCATCTGGCGGTACTGCTGGATGCCGAGCGGCAGGGGGCGGAGTGATCGATGCTGACCAACGACACGCGCCGTTGCGACGACCCCGCCGCGCCGGCGCAACCGGATGCCGCGGCTGATACCCTCTGGCTTGCCGCGCTGGCGGTGGAGGCTGATGACGCGCTCACTGCGGAAATGGCCCTGTGGGACGCTGCCGGCGGCGACGGATGCGATGCGGCGGGCCAGCTATGACCGCGCGGCCTGCGCCCGCGCCACCGCCGCCTCCAGCCCCAGAATCCGCGTCGCATTGCCGTGGAACAGCTTCTCCAGCATCGCTGGCTTGAAGCCTTCCATCTGCCATTCATCGCAGCACTGCCCCGCGCTCCAGCCCGGATAGTCGGAGCCGAACATCACCTTGTCCTGCAACCGCCGCACCATGTCATGCTTGAGCGCGGCGGGGACGTATTTCGGCCCCCAGCCGGAGATGTCGATCGACACATTGCCCTTGTGCAGCGCCACAGCGATCAGCTCCTCGGTCCACGGCCAACCGGGATGCGCGGCGACGATGTTGAGGCGGGGGAAATCCGCCGCCACGTTGTCGAGGTTCGGGATCGGCCGCGCATGGTGCAGCTTGAAGCCAAGTCCGCCCGGCTCGCCGGCGCCGATCGCGGTGGTGCCGCAATGGATCAGCACCGGCGCGCCGAGCGACTGCAAGAGGTCCCAGATCGGGTAGAATTGCCGGTCGGCTGGAGAGAAATCCTGCACCGGCGGCTGGTATTTCACCCCCATCAGGCCAAGGTCGCGGATCGCGTGCTCGATCTCCTCGAGGCCCTTGCGCCCGCGCCAGGGATCGACCATCGCCCAGCCGGGGAGGAAGACATCCGGATGGGCCTGGCACAACGCGGCGAGCGCGGCGTTGTCGTAGCGCCCGCCGGCGGCGCCGTGCTCGGCGTCCCAGGCGATCGGGATCGCCAGCACATCCTCGCGGCGGAAATCATCGGCGATGGTTTCGTCCGGCCGCGCCTCGAATTTGCCCTTGAACATGCGCTGCGCGGCCGGAATGAACGGGGCGGAGGCCGCGACATAGGCGGGGTTCATCGGGTGGACATGGACATCGATGGCGCGCATCGGCTTCTCCGGACGGTCAAGCGGTCAGGCGCGGCAGGGCATTCCGCCAGTCGGCGCGAATCGTCGCCTCCGGCAGGGCGCGCCCGATCAGCACCAGCCGCGAGCGGCGATCCTGATCGGGCCAGCCGCCCAGCGCAACCGGGGCTTCCAGCACATGGCCCACCCCGTGCAGCGCTACCGGGCCGGTGCCGGCGAGGTCGAGTATCCCCTTCACCCGCAGCAGCCGGGCCGCGGCATCCAGCCGCCATCGGCGCAGCCAGGCATCGAAGGCGTGCCAGCGCAGCGGAGCGTCCGCCGTCAGCGCCACCGCCCCGGCGGCGCCGTCATGCGCCGGCGCGTCCACCGCCAGCCGCAGCCGCGCCGCGGCGGGAAGGCCCGGGTCCAGGAACCCCGCGCTGAGGAGCGTGGCCGGATCCGCCACGCCATGGCGGGCCGGCAGGATGCGCGCCCGCGGGTTGACCGCGCGCAGGGCGGACCCGGCCTCGGCCAGGGTGGCAGCATCGGCGCGGTCGGGCTTGGTCAGCACCACCGTCTCGGCCGGCGCGATCTGTCCCGCCGCCTCGGGTTCGGCGCGCAGCTGGCCGGCGATGCGCGGCGCATCCGCGGTGGCGATGATGCCTTCC
>JAKBCO010000161.1 GCA_021807785.1 Pseudomonadota bacterium | reverse complement strand
GAATGGCGTCAGTTGGACCGAGCTCGACCAGGATTCGCTGCGGCAGTTCGAGCCGTCGCTGGATCGGCGCTACGGCTTCGGCGTGTATGTTGAGTCCGGCGCGCATTGCCTGGACCCCGGCGCCTATGTCGCCGCCCTGGTGGCGCAGGCGCGGGCCGAGGGCGCCAGCTTGCACCGCGCCCGCGCCACCGGTTTTCGCCTCGATGCCGGCCGGCTGGTCGCGGTGCGCACCGACGGGGGCGAGATCCCCGCCGATGCGGCGGTGATCGCCGCCGGCGCCTGGTCGGGCGGGCTCGCCGCCATGCTGGGCGATGTCGTGCCGCTCACCACCGAGCGCGGCTATCACGCCGTGATCGCGGACCCGGAGGCGGCGCCACGGCATCCGGTGATGCCCTCCGACGGCAAGATCTCGGTCACGCACATGGCGCAGGGGCTGCGGCTGGCCGGCCAGGTGGAGCTGGCCGGGCTGGAGGCGGCGCCGGACTGGCGGCGGGCCGCCATCCTGCGGGATTTCGCGCATCGCCTGTTCCCAGGCGTGCCGGCCGATCTGCCGCCGGAGCGGGTGAAGCTGTGGCTGGGGCATCGGCCCTCGGTGGCCGACGGGCTGCCGGTGATCGGCCCGGCGTCCGGTTGTGGCGATGTGATCCATGCGTTTGGCCACGGCCATATCGGGCTGGCGGCGGGCGCGCTGACCGGGCGGCTGGTGGCGGATCTGCTGGGCGGGCGTCCGCCGGTGATCGACCCCTCCCCCTATTCGCCCCGGAGGTTCCGATGAGACGGTTGCTGGCGCTGCTGATGCTGGCCGCGGTGCCGGCGCGGGCGGCGGTGCTGCATGTGGGCGCGGGGCACCGGTTCGGCCTGCCCAGCCAGGCGATCGCGGCGGCGCATCCGGGCGATACGGTGGCGATCGCCCCTGGGACTTATCGGGATTGCGCGGTGGTGCGGGCGGCGCGGCTGACCATTCTCGGCACCGGGCCGGGGGTGGTGATGGGGGGTGTCTCCTGCGCCGGCAAGGGGGTGCTGGTGATCGACGCGCCGGGGGTGACGGTTCGCGGCCTGACCCTGCGCGGGGCGGCGGTGGCGGATGGCAACGGCGCCGGCATCCGCGCCGAGGGGGGTGACCTGGTGGTGGCCGGGGTGCGGCTGATCGACGACCAGAACGGGATTCTCGACACTTCCGGCCCCACCGCGACGCTGCGCGTGACCGACAGCCGGTTCCGCCATGACGGCACCTGCGTCGGCGCCGGCGGCTGCGCGCACGGGCTCTATGCCGGGCCGATCGCGCGGCTGGTGGTGGAGCGGTCGCGGTTCACGGATATCCGCTCGGGCCACGCGATCAAGTCCCGCGCCGCGGCGACGGTGGTGCGCGGCTGCACGATCGCGGACGGGCAGCAGGGGACCTCGAGCTATCTGATCGACGTGCCGAACGGGGGGGATGTGCGGATCACCGGCAACCGGCTGGAGAAGGGGCCGCTGACGCAGAACCCGGGCACGGCGATCGCGATCGGGGAGGAGGGGGTGACGCATCCGACGCGGCGGATCCTGGTGCAGGGGAACGTGTTCCGCAACGACATCGGGCTGGGGACGGTGTTCGTACGCAACGAGACGCGGGCGAAGGCGGTGCTGCGGGACAACCGGTTCCAGGGCGGGCCGGTGGTGGCGCTGGTGGGGCGGTAGATGGATTAATCTTATTGACGGGTTCGTGAGTTCAGTCTAATTCTTGCTGTCATACGGTAGGAGTCGGAGATATGGTCCCGAAAGCGCGGGAACTGGCGCGGTGGATGACGTTGGCGGGTTTTGGTCTGGCCGGGGTTCTGGGCTGCGCGGCGCCGGCATCGGCGGGGTTGATCGGCGCGGGAAGGACCGTGCAGGTGACCTATTATAACGGGTCCACCAGCGCCGCCGAAAACGAGTCGACTTCGACCGGTCCCGGTCCGGTGTCGATCGCGTCCGCGGGCGTTACGTTCCTGGCGGGGGCCAACTCCGGCTCGACGGTGCAGATTTCGGACAATCAGATCACCATCGTGAACACGCTTTCGGGCACCCCGTATTGCTCCGGCAATTTCGCCGGAACGGGATGCACCGATCAGATCAGCGGCTTCGATGTGTTGTTCACCGGCGAATCCATCACCGGGGTCAGCGTGGACGCCGCCCTGACCGATTCGTCGATGGATCCCGTCACCGGAACCGCGCCGCCGTATCAATACCCTCATAACGGATTGCAGCTGCTCAGCGCGAACGAGATTCTGGTTGATCTCACCGGCGATCTTCCGGCGGGCACCGAGACCCTCACCCTGAACGTCACCACCGCGGCGGGCAGCGTGGGCACGCCGGAGCCGTGGAGCGTGGCGTTGCTCGGGGTCGGTCTTTTGGGCCTCCTCGCCGTCCGCCGGCGGGCGCTGCCGTTGTAGCCACCGGGCCCCGCTGGCGGTGCTGGCCTCCGGTCCCGCCGGAAGGCCCGGGTGACCTCGGGTCCGCTCCGCGGGGTTGACAAATCGACTAAAGTCTCTCTCTTTATGAGACGTCTAAATCAAGGATGCCGAGCATGAAACCCAGGTTGCTCGTTTGCGCCCTGACCGCCATGGCCCTGATGGCTCCCGGTATCGGCCGGGCCTTCACGCCTTGCACCATCAACAGCAGTATTCCGAGCTACGGCGAACTCAGCGACGCTCAGATGGAGACGTTGCTGGGGAACTCGATGGCATGCTATCCGCAGGCCGCGCCGTATGAGAACCAGGAGTACCACACCGGTTCAACAAGCTCCCCGACCGGCAATATCATCGACTATAAAAAAGGGCCTAACGACCCGGTCGATCCGTCCAAGCTGATCGGAACCTACAACATCACCACCACGACCGGGCGTGGGGCGCACGCGATCATCGTCTATACCTACACCGGCAGCTCGCCCACCAGCTTCACCTACACCGTCTGGGGGCCGGAACCAGCCAGCACCAATCTGTATGATTTTTGCGTGGGACTCACTCCCCTAGCCGGCGGACCGGTGCGAATCATCCCCCAGGTCGGCGGCTCTCCGGTTGCTTGCTGAGCGCGACCGCGCCCCGGCCGCCCTTCACCATCCCCACCCCCATCAGCAACACCCAGTAGATCACCGCCCCCAGCCGCGGTGACGTCAGTACGTCATCGAACACCCCCGCCGCCAGCACCGCCACCACCGCTCCCGCCAGCCCGGCCGCCACACTCTCCCCCCTCAGCGCCGCCCCCGCCGCGCCCCACAGCGCCGCCGCCCCCAGCAGCAGCCACATCGCCAGCCCCAGCGCGCCGCCGGCGAAGAATTGCGCCGCGTATTCGTTCCAGATCGCCCAGGCCAGATGCGTATCGTCGGTCGGGTACCAGCGCGCCGTGCCGTCCCGGAACGACCCGTTGTGCAGCACCTCCCGCCCGCCCGGCCCGATCAGGCGCAGCCGCGCCACATCCACCTGCTGGCCCGGGCCGGCCGGGAACACGGAAAACTCGATCGGTCGGCGCAGCGCGCCCAGCACCACCCGCCGGTCCAGCCCCGCCGCCGACAGCGGCACCGCGACAAGGCGCCACACCCCGGCGGGCCCGGGAGGAATCGGCGCCGCGTTGCACGCCTCGGAATAGAGCAGCCACTTCTCGCACAGCACAGCGTCAGCCTGCGACCTCGGCGCCTCCCGCAGCCACATTCGCAGCCGGTACATCGCCCCCGGCCGGATCGCCACCTTCTGCCCGAAATAGAACCGCGAGCCGGTGCGGATGCGCAGAAACCGCCCCGTGCGTCCGCGCAGCACCACGTCGTTGCTCGGCCGCAGCGGCAGCGGCGCCCGCAGCCGCGCCACCCGCGGAAATGTCCCAAGCCCCATTCCCAGCGCAAGCGCTACCGGTGTGCGATCCATCATCGCCAGCCCGTCGGTCCAGTTGTCCCACCGCGCCTGGAAATCCGGCAGCACGGTCGAAAGCCGCTCCGTCATCACCCGCGAATCGGCGGCGAACCCCAGCACCGTTCCGGCCAGGCCGGCGAACACCACGCCCGCGAGTAACCCCGCCCCCAGGCTCCGCCCGCCGCGCCGCGGCCAGGACAGCACCAGCGTGGTCAGCGCCGCCAGCACCGCCGCGCCATAGGCGGTGCGCGAATAGGTGACCAGCAGCGCATAGGCTCCCACCACGCCCACCACCGCGCCCGCCGCCAGCCGCCCCGGCCGCGGCGGGGACAGGCACACCACCAGAAATGGCGGCGCCATCGCCAGGAAGGTGCCGATATCGTCGCCGCCGAACTGCACCGAGGAGAACGTCGCCGCGATCCGGTAGAACGAGTGGAAATTGAACACGCCCGGAAACACCGCGCGCTCCACCACGCCCGCCGCCGCCACCACCGCCAGCGCCACCACCATTCCAGTTCCGAACCGGGCCAGCGCGTCGCCATGGTCGCGGTCGCGGGCGCGGAAGAACGGCATCAGCACGAACGCCCAGGCGGGCCCCTTGGCCAGCCGCAGCGCGTTCTCGGCCAGCAGATAAGGGTCAGAGGAGCCCTCGGGCAGATGATACGGGCTCAGAAGGCCGCGCAGCGTCTCCAGCACCAGCACCAGCGCCACGGCCGTCAGAACCCGGCCCGGCCAGCCGCGCGGCCAGAACTCGGCTCGCCTCGGCGGTGCCCGCCAGAGCAGCACCGCCAGCGTCACCAGCAGCACCGGGTCGGATTCGGTGACCATCATGCGCCCGGACCAGACGGTGAAATCCAACCCGACCAACGCCGCCGGCACCACCCACAGCCAGAGCCCGGGCCAGCGCCACAACCCCGCCGCATAAACCGCCAACCCCAGCGCGAGTGGCCAGGCCGGCAACGGATAGACCGCCAGGAACCAGCCCACCCCGCCCAGGCACAGCAGCCCCAGCAACGCGCGCAGCCCCGGCCAGCCGGGGGCCGGGTCGGGCGGCGGCGCCGTCACCCCGGGGGCCGGCGGCGGTTCCGCGGCGGGTACATTCGGCGGCGCCGCCGCGGCGGCGGGCGGCATTGCCCCCTCGTCGGGCGGGGCAAGGCCGGACAGCAGGGCCCGCCACAGCCCGGGCAGCCACCGCACCGCCAGGAACGCGGCCAGACCGCCGATGACGATCTCGTTGAAATCGGGTTGCAGCCCGGGGCGAAACCAGCGCCCGACCTCCACCAGCCCCGACAGCACCCCCGCGGTCATCCCGGCACCCCAGGCCGCCCGCCGCCCGCGTCCGCCCCGCAGCCACACCATCCCGCCCACCGGCGCATACATCACCAGATGCACCAGCGTGCTCTTCAACGCCTCGGCCTTGGAGACGATGTAGTCGTTCCACAACGGGATCAGCCCCAGCGGGTCCAGCGCCGCGCGCGCCTCCGCCACCGTGCGCCAGTGCCGCGCGAGCAGCGCGTTGGCCCCGGCCAGCGCCAGCAGATAAAGCGGCACCAGCAGCGGCACCGCGCGGGCCAGCGCCGCCCGCGCCCGCTCCAGCCGCGCCGGCGTCAGCGCCCGCAGCGCGGCCGCGCCGGCCCAGATGCCCAGGAACCGGTACCCCAGCGCGACGAGCATCGGCGTGGCACTCAGGATCGGCAGCTCCGCCGCCCACATCGCCGCCGAGGTCAGCGCGGCGGCCAGCCCCAGCCAGGCCAGCCCGCGGCGCGGGGCGGTCAGCGCCAGCAGCGCCCCCAGCGGCGCCGGCGCCGCAGCCCCGGCCAGCACCAGCACCGCGCGCAACCCAACCGGGCGCCCCGCCCCCGGCCACGTGCGCAGAATCCCCGGCAGGGCGGCCAGCCGAGCAAGGATGTCGCTCCGGCTCAGCACCAGATCGAACGGCATCAGCAGGAAATAGGCCAGAGCCACGGCATAGGCGCCGAACAGCGCAATCAGCGCACCGCGCCCGCCGCCCGCCAGCGGGCGCAGGAGCGTGTCCACCAGCCGATCTCGCCCCAGCGCGAAGCCGAGGGTCCCCAGCGCCGCGCCGATGCCCTGGGCGGCGATGTAGTTGACGGTGACCGTCCGGCCGGGGAAGAACAGCTGAGCGTATTTCACCGCCAGCACGAACAGCACGCTGAGCGCGAAGCCGCCGAGCGCCGCCGGCACCCTCCACCAGCCGCGCGCGGGCGTCAGCGCCCCGGTCAGCATGAACCCCAGCGGGATCAGCATGACCAGGTTGGCCATCCAGTCCGGCCGCTGATCGGGCCCGTGCGGCACATAGCGCACCGCCAGCAACTGCCGCCACGCCACCGCCGGCGCCTCGGGCACGTAATGGAACCCGATCGGCCCCACCACCACGCTGCCATAGACCACCAAGGCGGCATACAGCAGCACCCAGCGCGCCAGCCGGGCGCGATCCAGCAGGAACGGCGGCCGGGTCAAGCGAAGCGTCGCGGCCGGATGCCCGCCCGCAACCAGGTGACCAGCGAATAGATGTCGAAGACCGGCCGCCCGGTCGCCTCCCGCAGCGCCGCCGCGTAGGGCGGCATGTTGGTGCATTCCAGCACGATCGCGCCCACATCGGGATGGCGGCGGATCAGCGCGGCGCCGGCGTCGAGGATGTCGGCCTCGGCCGCGACGACATCCAGATCGTTCTTCTCGGCGCGGATCAGCACGCGGAAGAACTCGCGCCCGCCCTCGGTGCCGACGATGGGGGTATCCGCGGGCACCCCGGCGGCGGCCAGATGCCGCGGCGTCAGCGTCCCGGCCGAGACCGTCAGCACGCCCACACGCTGCCCCGGCGGCAGGCTCGCCTGCACCCAGGGCACCTGCAGCAGCGCGCTGGTCGCCACCGGCACCCCGACCGCGGCCGCGAGTTCGGCCTGAAACAGCGCCAGGAAGCCGCAGTTGGTGGTGATCGCCTCCGCCCCCTGGTCCACCAGTTCGCGGGCCGCGGCGATGAAGTCGGGCAGCAGCCCGGTGGCGCCGCCCAGCACCACCCGCTCCGGGCTGGCGCCCCGCACCACCCGGTAGAGCACCGGGAACGGCCAGGTCTCGGCATTGCCCATGTCGCCCGGGATGCGCGCGAATCGCGCCTCGAGCATCAGGATGCCAAGAGGTGCCCCGTAGATCGCCTTGCCGCCGCGTGCCGTGCCGTCCATGGCGGCCAGCTTGCCGCAAACCGTCCGGTCATGCGAGACCACCCGCCTCATCCGGAGGAGACCCTCATGGCCGAACGCCCGTTTACCCAGGCCGATCTCGACATCCTGAAGCAGTGGGATACCCCCACCATCTGCAACGGTCTCGAGATCACCAACCCCGAGCGCCGCGCGATCGGCTTCACCACCAGCCCGTTCGTGGTGCTGGACCCGAAGGCGCCGCCGATCGTGGGCCTCGCGCGCACCGGCACCATCCGCGCCAAGGAGCCGCCGCGCAGCAAGACCGCCGACCGCGTCGCCTGGTACAACTACGCCGCGGCCACCGATTTCCCCACCATCGTCGTGCTGCAGGACCTCGATGACCAGAAGGGCTACGGCGCGTTCTGGGGCGAGGTGCAATCGACCGTCCACAAGGCGCTGGGCGCGATCGGCTGCGTGACCGACGGCTGCTACCGCGACATCGACGCCTGGGCGCCCGGCTTCCAGATGCTGGGGGGCATGATCAACCCCAGCCATGCGCATGTTCACATGGTCGATTTCGGCCAGCCGGTGAACGTCCACGGCATGAACGCGGCGCATGACGACGTGATCCATGCCGATCGCCACGGCGCGGTGGTGATCCCGGCCGACGCGGTGCGCAAGCTGCCGGCGGCGG
>JAKBCO010000160.1 GCA_021807785.1 Pseudomonadota bacterium | reverse complement strand
TGGCGGCGAGTGCGTGGATCGGGGCCAGGTTGTGCGGTTGGTGCAGGGGGGCGAGCGGGGTCAGGGCATCGAGGGCGGCGAGCACCGCCGGGGTCACGCGGGCCGGGGCGGCGAACGCGGCGCCGCCATGGACCACCCGGTGGCCGACCGCGGCGAGGGCGGCGTCCGGCAGATGGGTGGCGACGAAATCGAGCAGGGGGGCGAGCAGCGCCTCGTGGGTGGCGGCGGCGGGCAGGGCGCGGTCGGCGAGCGCGGTGCCGTCGGCGGCGGCGGCGGTGAAGCGGGGCGCGGTGCCGATGCCGGCGATGGCGCCGTGCGCGGCGCGCACCTGGCCGGGGGCGAACAGGGCGAATTTGATCGAGGAGGAGCCGGCGTTGAGCGCCAGGATGGCGCCCTGGGTCATGGCTTGGCTTGTGCCGCCTGGGCCTCCGTGGCGTCGGCCAGCGGATCGACCATCACGATCCCGGTGTTCGGCTCGACCACGATCAGCCGGTTCTCCACCGATTTCACCCCGGCGGTGTTCTCGGCCGCCACCGCGATCGCCTGGCGCTGGCGTTCGTCGAACACCACCCCGTCCAGCGACACCGCGCCGGCGTTGACCGAGACCGAGATGGAGCGCAGCGGCACCCAGCTCTGCCGCTTGAGCTCGGCATGGATGGTGGCGGCGATGGTGGCGTCATCGCCGCCCTGCGCCCGTTCGGCCAGCCGCGCGGCCAGCAGCTTCACCAGGTCGGCGCGGCTGATGACGCCCACCACCACGCCCTCGCGGGTGACCGGCAGGCGCTTGATGTGCTTCGACAGCATCAGCTGGGCGACGGTTTCGAGCGTGGCGTCCTGCGGCACCGTGACCGGATCAGGGGTCATCACTTCGCTCACCCGACGGCCATGGGTGCGAATATAGTCGTCGGCGAGATGGCCGGGACGGAACAGGCTGGTGAACCAGCCGGGCCTGGGGCCCTCGGTGCCGGTTTCGGCACGGCGGAGCAGGTCGCCCTCGGTCAGGATGCCGACCGCGTGGCCGGCCGCGTCCAGCACCGGCAGGCCGCTGATGCGGTTTTCGACCATCAGCCGGACCGCCTGATCGAGCGGGGTCTCGGGGCGGACGGCGATGACGGGGCTGGTCATGTGGTGGCCGGCTTGCATGGCGGGCTCCTGTGGCTGGGGCCGGTATCGGCCGGGGCGGGGGTGGGGATGTTGACGCAGATCAACCGGGGCGGCCAGCAGGGGGGAGGGGCACTGTGGCAAGGTGGGCTCAGCCCGTCTCGCCGCGCGGATCGCCCAGGCCAGGTTCGTCCAGCGCGGCGGGCAGGCGTGCCATCGCCGGTCGCAGCGCCGGTGCGTCCCGCCCCGTCGCGTTCCAGACCATGTCCGGATCGATTTCGGAGTCTCCATGGACCAGCCGGTGGCGCATGCCGATGGTTCGCAACGATGGGATGTCGGGCGCCATCGCGCGGAGATCCGGCGGCAGGGTCAGGCAGGCCTCGCCGATGATCTGGAGGTTGTGCAGGAACCAGACCTGGAGCAACGCGTTGCCCCCAACTTGGCGCATTCGCCACCGGCATGGCGGGCGATCCGAAGCACCGCCGCGCGGGCCGGGTCGGGAGGTGAGACGTCAGATCGGCCGCCGCCGCTTCACGCCTGCCCGCCCGGGCCGGTGCGGCAGGCTGCGCCAAAGCCGTCCTGCCGTCAGCGCCCCCCTTTGCCCATCCCGCCCCCGCCCGCATACTCCCCCCAGCCACGCCACCAGGACGCCCCCATGCACGCCACCCCCCGCCGCGAAGCCTACCGCGCCCATCTCGCCGGTGCCGCCTGCCTCCACCCGGGCTCGGTCTTCGACCCCATCTCGGCGCGCATCGCCGAGGAGCTCGGCTTCGAGATCGGCATGTTCGCCGGCTCCATCGCCAGCTTCACCGTGCTCGGCGCGCCCGACATCATCGCGCTCACCCTCAGCGAATTCGCCGCCCAATGCCACCGCATCAACCGCGCCGTGAGCCGCCTGCCGCTGATGGTCGATGCCGATCACGGCTACGGCAACGCCATCAACGTCATGCGCACCGTGGCCGAGCTCGAGACCGCCGGCGTCGCCGCCCTCACCATCGAGGACACCGCCCTGCCACGCGGCTATGCCGAGGCGAAGCCGGGCCTGATCGGCATCGACGAGGGCGTGGGCAAGATGCGCGCGGCGCTGGCGGCACGGCAGGACAAGGCGCTGGTCGTCATCGGCCGCACCTCGGCCGCCGGGATCGCCGGCAAGGACGAGGCGGTGGCGCGGGCCCGCGCCTATCAGGCCGCCGGGGTCGATGGGCTGTTCTTCGCCGGCGGCATGAGCCGCCCGGTGCTGGACGCGCTGGCCGAGGCCACCTCCATCCCGCTGCTGCTGGGCGGCGTGCCGGCGGAGATGCTGGACCTGCCGTACCTTGCCTCCCGCCGGGTGCGCATCGCGCTGCAGGGCCATCAGCCGTTCTCGGCCGCGGTGCAGGCGGTCCACGCCACGCTGAAGGCGCTGCGGGAGGGCACGAAGCCGGCCGATCTGCCCGGCATCGCCTCCGCCGCGCTGATGGCAAGGGTGACCCGCGAGGCGGACTACGCCGCCCATGCGCGCGATTTCCTGGGGGCGGCCTCCTGACCACGCCCCGGATCGAAGACCACGCGCTGATCGGCGATCTGCGCACCGCCGCCCTCGTCGCCCGCGACGGCAGCATGGACTGGCTCTGCCTGCCGCGCTTCGACAGCCCGGCCTGCTTCGCCGCCCTGCTCGATACCGAGGCGGCCGGGATCTGGCGCCTCGGCCCGGATGCGCCGGCACGCGTCTCGCGCCGCTACCGCCCCGGCACGCTGATCCTCGAGACCTGCTTCGACACCGATCACGGCCGGGTGATCCTGACCGATTTCATGCCGCCGGCGCCGACGCCGGAGGGGGCGGCCGGCCCCACCGTCATCCGCATCCTGCGCGCCGAGACCGGCGCCGTGCCCTGCCGGCTCGATCTGCGGTTGCGCTTCGACTACGGCAGCTTCATCCCCTGGGTGACCCGCCGGCGCACCGGCTTCGGCATCTCCGCCGTCGCCGGACCCGATCTCGTGGTGCTGCACAGCACGGTGCCGATCCGCGGCGAGAATTTCACCTCCGTCGCCCGGTTCACCCTGCGCGCGGGGGAGGAAGCGGCCTTCGTGCTGATCCACGGTCCCTCGCACCGGCCGCCCGCGGCCGCGCCGGAGCCGCATCTCGCGCTGCACGCCACCGAAGCCTTCTGGACCGACTGGATTTCGCGCTCGCGCTATCGCGGCCCCTGGCGCGGGCCGGTGGAACGCTCGCTCATCACCCTGAAGGCGCTGACCTCGGCCGAGACCGGGGGCATCGTCGCCGCCCCCACCGCATCCTTGCCGGAACAGCCCGGCGGGTCGCGCAACTGGGACTACCGCTATTGCTGGCTGCGCGATGCCGCCTTCACCCTGCGCGCCCTGCTCGATGTCGGCTACCGCGAGGAAGCCCGCGCCTGGTCGGCCTGGCTGCGCCGCGCGGTGGCCGGCAGCCCGGCGATGCTGCGCACGCTCTATGGCATCGCCGGCGAACGGCGGATCCCGGAATGGGAGGTGCCCTGGCTGGCCGGCCATGGCGGGGCGCGGCCGGTGCGGATCGGCAATGCCGCCGGCGATCAGCTGCAGATCGACACCTATGGCGAGGTGATCGACGCGCTCTCGCACGCCCGCGCCGCCGCCCTGGCGGCACCGGGCGAGACCTGGGGGGTGATGCGGGTGCTGGTGGATCACCTGGCCACGGTGTGGGAGCAGCCGGACGAAAGCATCTGGGAGGTGCGGGGCGGGCGGCAGCATTTCACCTTCTCCAAGGTGATGGCCTGGGTCGCCTTCGATCGCGCGACCCGCGAGGCGTCCCGCCGCGGCGCCACCGCCGAGCTTGCCCGCTGGCGCCCGCTGCGCAGCCGCATCCATGCCGAGATCTGCGCCCGCGGCTTCGACCAGGCCCGCGGCAGCTTCATGCAGGCCTATGACTCCGCCGCCCTCGATGCCGGGGCGCTGATGTTCCCGCTGGTGGGGTTCCTGCCCGCGACCGATCCGCGGATGATCGGCACCGTGGCCGCGATCGAGCGCGAGCTGATGACCGACGGGCTGGTGCGCCGCTACCGCACCGAGGACGGCGCCGACGGGCTCGATGGCGGCGAAGGGGTGTTTCTGGCGTGCAGCTTCTGGCTGGTGGAAGTGCGGGTCCTGCAAGGACGGCGGGCGGAGGCGGAGGCGCTGTTCGCGCGGCTGGTGGGGCTGGCCAACGACGTGGGGCTGCTGGCTGAGGAGTACGAACCCGGGACGGGGATGCAGCTCGGTAATTTTCCGCAGGCGTTTTCGCATCTGGCGCTGATCAACGCGGCGCGGCGGCTGGGGGTGGGGCGGAACAACGGGGGATGACGGCTACGCCGCCCGCAGCGCCGCCACGCTGACCCCGAAAGTCGCCGCGAACCCCTCCGCGCCCACCGGGGTGACGGTCACCGCCCGCCCGTCCGGCCGCCGGGTCAGCCAGCCGCGGGCGAAGCAGCGCTCGGCCAGCGCCGCCCCCAGGCCGCCTGCCAGATGCGGGCGCCGCTCCGACCAGTCCATGCAGGCGCGGCAGAAGCGCCGCCGGCCGGAGGCGACCTGGTTGCTGTCGATGCCGAAGCCGGCCAGGAAGGCGGCGCCGGACGCGGTCACCTCGCCGCCGTCGGCGCCCAGCACCAGGTTGCCGCTTGCTTGCAGGGTCTCGGTCAGCGCGACGCCCAGTTGTCCGGCCAGATGGTCGTAGCAGGTGCGGGCCAGCCGCAGCGCCGGGTCGCCGCGCCAGCTTGGCGGGGCGCGCTCGGTCGCCACCGCCAGCATCGCTTCCAGCAGCTGCGCGACCGCGGGCGAGGCGAGGCGGAACCGCGCGATCCGCCCGCGGCGATCGACCGCGAGCAGCCCGGCATCGACCAGCCGGGCCAGGTGCAGGCTGGCGGTGGGGGCGGCGACGCCGGCCTCGGCGGCGAGTTCCTTGGCCATCATCGTCCCGCCGCCGAACAGCGCGGTCAGGATCGCCGCGCGCGCCGGCACGCCGATGGCGGCGGCGATCTCGGCCATGCTGGCGGGGGAGGAACGGGTCATTGGCGGCGCTCCCGGCGGCGGACCCTCCGGGCCTTACGCGCCGGCGGCGGAAAAGTCGCGCCCGATCGCTTCCGTTGCGAGCGAACCGATCGTCCGGGACGCGCCTTGGGCGCCGACGTTATGACGGGCACCTCTAAAAATCCTCGTTTCTGTTGAGGTTCCCCTCGATAGGCGCTGAGGCCATCGCTGCGGTCGTGTGGCAGCGCCTCTCATCCACCCATTTGCGGTCGGCGGTCGCCGGGTATCCGACGTGCCGTCCGCTTTGCGATCCCGATCCGCGTCATGCCCCGACCGCCCGCCTTCCCTCCAACCAGACGAACCGCTTCATGTTGTAGCCCAGCGTCTGCAACCCGATCTTGGTCTTCGCTCGCGCGATCCCGATCGTCCGCACCAGCTTGCCGCCCATCTCGTTCACAAACGCCGCGAACACATGCTCGACGCGCGAGCGCACGGCCGAGCGGGTCCGGTTGCCCTGACGCTCCCGCGCGCTCAGCGCCCGGCCCCTTACCCCTTTGCGGTGGATGCGGCTTCGCAGCCGCCGATCCTTCAGCCGCGCCTCGATCTCCGCCGAGCGATAAGCGCTATCGGCCCAGACATCGGCGGCCGTGTTCGACGCATCCAGCACCGCCTCCAACTCCTGGCTGTCGTGGCGAGCGGCATCGGTCACCCGGTAGCGCCGCACCAGCTTGTGGCGACGATCGACGGTGATGTGGTTCTTGTAACCATAGTGCGACTGCCCGTTCTTCTTCGTCCAGCGCGCGTCCAGATCCTTCTGACGCCGCATCGCCGGCCGCTCCGCCCAGCCCTCGGGAACCTCGCCGTTCTTGATCGCCTCGTTCTCCGCCGGCGTGTTGCGGTTCTTCGGCACCGGAATGATCGTCGCATCGACAATCTGTCCGGACATCGCCTGGTAGCCTGCCTTCCTGAGAAAGCCATCGAACGCCTCGAACAGAGGCTCGACAGTACCGCCCGCCTTGAGCGCCTCGCGATACAACCAGATCGTCTTGGCGTCCGGCACCCTGTCTTCCAGGCCGAGGCCGAGGAAGCGACTGAAGGACAGCCGGTCGCGCAGCTGATACTCGACCGCGTCATCGCCGAGATTGTAGAGCGCCTGCAGGATCAGCACCTTGAACATCACGATCTCATCGATCGGCTTGCGCCCCGCCCGGCTCTTGCGGGTCTCAGGCCGGACCCGTCGGCCGGCGGCTTCCAGGGCCGCCCGCAGCGTCGGGCGGAATGTCTCCCACGGGATCAGCCGGTTGAGCGCCACCAGGGGGTCGGGCTTGGCGTCGAGGCTCTCATAGCGGCGGGCGAGGTCAAAGAAACCGGGCTGGATCATCGCGAATCCGCGGGCCGTGCAGGAAGAACACAGAATCAGATGCAAGACCGAAAGGGAAGGGGATTTTTAGAGGTGCCCTGACGGCTGCCGACCGCAACCCGAGGCCACGATGCCGATCGCATCCAAGCTCGATCCGAACGAAATCCACCGCCTGATCCCGAGCCCGGAACCCGGGCGGCGGCTGTTCCTGCGCGGGTTGCCCGCCACCGTGCCGCGGCGGGGCAGCGTGCTCTATGTGCATGGCGGCACGTTTCCCTCCGCGACCTCTGTTGCGCACCGGATCGAGGGCTGGTCGTGGCGCGATGCCCTGGCAACCGCCGGGTTTGACGTGTGGGGGCTCGATTTCCACGGCTTCGGCCGGTTCTCCGACCCGTGGCCGGAGCAGGCGGAGCCGGCCTTGGCGCATCCGCCGCTTTGCGGCTGCGCCGTCGCCTCGGCGCAGCTGGAAGCCGCGGCGCGGGCGCTCCGGGCCGAGGGCGGGGCGGAGAATCTGTCGCTGATCGCCCATTCCTGGGGCAGCATGGTGGCGGGCGATCTCGCCGGGCGCTGTCCGGACCTGATCGACCGGCTGGTGTTGTTCGGCCCGATCGCCCGCCGCGACGGGCGCGAGCAGCCGAGGCTGCCGGCCTGGCGGCTGGTGACGGCGGAGGATCAGTGGCGGCGCTTCACCGCCGATACCCCGGCCGGCGAGGCGCCGGTGCTGCCGGAAGCCTGGTTCGCCGCCTGGGCGGAGGCATATCTGGACGGCGATCCGGCCAGCCGCACCCGGACCCCGCCGGCGGTCGCGACCCCGTGCGGGCCGTTCCAGGACATCGCCGATGCCTGGGCCGGCCGGCTGGCCTATGATCCGGGGCGGGTGCGGGCGCCGGTGGCGGTGATCCGCGGGGCGTGGGATTCGATGTGCGGCGATGCCGACGCGGCCTGGCTGCTGGGCGCGCTCTCCGGCGCGGCGCGCCGGCGGGAGGCGGTGGTGCCGCGGGCGGGGCATCTGATGCATCTGGAGACCGCGCGCGGCGAGCTGTTCCGCGCCACCGCCGCATTTCTGTCCGAGGGGTGAGGGAGAAAGCGATGTTCGTGGTGATCTTCGAGGTTTGTCCGAAGCCGGAGCTGTGGGACACCTACCTCGCCCATGCCGCGGCGCTGCGCCCGGAGCTGCTGCGCATCCCGGGGTTCATCGACAACACCCGCTACCGCAGCCGGAGCCGGCCGGGCTGGTTGCTCTCCCTGTCCGCCTGGGAAGACGAGCGGGCGCTGGTGCGCTGGCGGGCGCATCCGGCGCATCACGCGGTGCAGGCGGATGGGCGGGCGCGG
>JAKBCO010000159.1 GCA_021807785.1 Pseudomonadota bacterium | reverse complement strand
CTTGTCCCATGAGACCCCCTCGGCGCGGAGGCGCTGGATCTCGGCGTCCTGGGTGGCGGTCCAGGTGAGTTTGGCGGGCATTCGGGCTCCGGGCGGTGTGAACGTCGATAGAACACCCAAGAGTTACTACCACTAACAGAATCTGTCAATACAAATAACTTGTCGGCGAAATCCGCTTGCGCCGAGTTAGCAGACATGACAGAAGGTGTTATGTCCGAAACTCCCCTCGCCGCCCGCATCCGTGACGCCCGCCGCGCCCGCGGCCTCACCCAGGATGAGCTCGCCCAGGCGGTCGGCGTCACCCGCAGCGCCGTGGCGCAGTGGGAGACAGGGCGCGCGGGTCAGCTCACCCGCCACCTGGCCGCGCTGGCCGCCGTCCTCGAGGTGGGGGAAGAGGTACTGCTGCACGGCGCCGAGGGGCGGGCGCCGGCGATGGCGGCAACCGCGGACGAGCTGGCGATGCTGCGCCTGTTCCGCGAATGCACGCCGGAGGACCGGGGGTTCCTGCTGCGGACGGCCCGGCGGATGGCGCGCCTGAAAGCGCCTGAATAACGGGCGGACGCCGCCCGCGCGGCGCGCGTTTGCCCCAGTCGGCGCCGCCGGTCGGGATAAACATGAAATCGTCCGCTGGTAACCTTTTTTTCGTCATACGGCTGTAGTCTGTCCTCCGCGGGTATTGTCCCGCCCGGCGGAGTCCCTCGTGATGACGCACTACCTATCGGTGGCTTTCCTGGCCTGTGACGCGCGGCGGCAACACCGCGGCCGGGAAGCCACAATGCAAAAATTCTCGCGCGACTCCATCTCCAAACGCGACGCTTGCGCCTATCTTGCATAGACGGCGCGAGGTGCTTTCCACCAGCCACGGAGCGGCCCATGCACTCGTCGGATGACATTTTCTCCATTTACGCCCGCAATTTCGAGGCGCATCGCGAAGCTGACCTCTCGCTCGCGGACTATCTGGACGCCTGCCGCGACGCGCCGATGACGTATGCCACCGCCACCGAGCGGCTGTTGGCCGCGATCGGCGAGCCGGAGATGGTCGATACCTCGAAGGACGCAAGAATGGGGCGGATCTTCATGAACCGCACCATCCGCGTCTATCCCGCCTTCTCCGAGTTCTACGGCATGGAGGAGACCATCGAGCGGATCGTGGGGTTCCTGCGCCATGCCGCGCAGGGCCTCGAGGAACGCAAGCAGATCATGTACTTGCTGGGCCCGGTGGGCGGCGGCAAGTCGTCCCTGGCCGAGCGCATCAAGGCGCTGATGGAAGTTCACCCGATCTACGTACTTAAGGCGGGCGACGAGCTCAGCCCGGTGTTCGAAAGCCCGCTCGGGCTGTTCGACCCCGACAAGATGGGGCCGCTGCTGGAGGACCGCTACGGTATCCCCCGCCGGCGGCTGACCGGGCTGATGTCGCCCTGGTGCATCAAGCGGCTGGACGAGTTCGGCGGCGACATCTCCCGCTTCCAGGTGGTGCGGATGCTGCCCTCGCGGCTGCGCCAGATCGGCATCGCCAAGACCGAGCCGGGCGACGAGAACAACCAGGACATCTCCTCCCTGGTCGGCAAGGTCGATATCCGCAAGCTCGAGCTGCACGCGCAGAACGACCCCGACGCCTACAGCTATTCCGGCGGCCTCAATCGCGCCAACCAGGGCGTGCTCGAGTTCGTCGAGATGTTCAAGGCGCCGATCAAGATGCTGCACCCGCTGTTGACCGCGACGCAGGAGGGTAACTACATCGGCACCGAGAATATCGGCGCCATTCCGTTCTCCGGCATCATTCTCGCCCATTCCAACGAGGCCGAGTGGCAGAGCTTCAAGAACAATCGTAACAACGAAGCCTTCATCGACCGCATATACGTGATCAAGGTGCCCTACTGCCTGCGGGTGACCGAGGAGCAGAAGATCTACGACAAGCTGGTGACCACCTCCGAGCTTTCGGCCGCGCCCTGCGCGCCGGCCACGCTCGAGATGCTGGCGCGATTCTCGGTGTTGTCGCGGCTGCGCCGCCACGAGAACTCCACCCTCTACGCCAAGATGCGCGTCTATGATGGGGAATCCCTGAAAGAGACCGATCCGCGGGCGCGGTCCTTGCAGGAATACAAGGACGCCGCCGGGGTGGAGGAAGGGATGGACGGCGCCTCCACCCGTTTCGCCTTCAAGGTGCTGGCCGCCACCTTCAACCACGACACCACCGAGATCGCCGCCGATCCGGTGCATCTGATGTATGTGCTCGAACAATCCATCCGGCGCGAGCAGCTGCCCGGGGAGACCGAAAAGCGCTATCTGGAGTTCATCAAGGGCGAACTGGCGCCGCGCTATGCCGAATTCATCGGCAACGAGATCCAGAAGGCCTATCTGGAATCCTACCACGACTACGGCCAGAATCTCTTCGACCGCTATGTCGCCTATGCCGACGCCTGGATCGAGGACGTGGATTACAAGGACCCCGACACCGGTCAGATGCTCAATCGCGAGCTGCTGAATCAGGAACTGACCAAGGTCGAGAAACCGGCCGGCATCGCCAACCCCAAGGACTTCCGCAACGAGGTGGTCAAGTTCTCCCTTCGCGCGCGCGCCAACAACAACGGCAAGAATCCCTCCTGGACCAGCTACGAGAAGATCCGCGAGGTGATCGAGCGGCGCATGTTCTCGCAGGTTGAGGAGCTGCTGCCGGTCATCAGCTTCGGCTCGAAGAAGGATGGAGAGACCGAGAAGAAACACGCCGAATTCGTCAGCCGCATGACCGCCCGCGGCTATACCGAACGCCAGGTGCGCCGGTTGGTCGAGTGGTACATGCGCGTCAAGCAGGCCGGCTGACGGCGCGGCGGGAACGGATCATCCATGCACATCGTCGATCGCCGTCTCAACCCGGGGGGAAAGAGTCTCGCCAACCGGCAGCGATTCATGCGCCGCGCCAAGCAGCAGATCCGCAAGGCGGTTCATGAAACCGCGGCCAGTCGCGGATTGAAGGACGCCGATCAGGGCGGCGAGGTCTCGCTGCCCGCCCAGGGCGTCCACGAACCCGGCTTCCATCGCGACCGCCAGGGCGGCATCCGCGACTTCGTTCTGCCCGGCAACAAGGAATACGTCGCCGGCGATACCATCCCCCGCCCGCCCTCTGGGGGAGGATCGGGAGACGAAGGCAGCCCGGACGGGGAGGGCGAGGACGATTTCCGCTTCACCCTCTCGCGCGACGAGTTCGTGGAACTGTTCCTGGAGGATCTGGAGCTGCCCGATCTCGCCAAGCGCCGGGTGGTGGATACGGAAAGCCTGAGCTGGGAACGCGCGGGCTATTCCGTCTCCGGCTCGCCGGCCAACCTCGCCCTGCTGCGCACGGTGCGCAACGGCCTCTCGCGACGGATCGCGCTGCGCCGGCCGAAGCCGGAGGAGATCGCGGCCCTTCGCGCCGAGATCGCCGCGCTCGCCGAGGACGACCCGCGCCGCCCACCGCTGCAGGAGGAGCTCGACCGCAAGCTCCGCCGACTGTCGCTGATCCCCTATATTGATCCGCTGGACGTCCGCTATAGACGTTTCGAATCGCATCCGAAGCCGGTGGCTCAGGCGGTGATGTTCTGCCTGATGGATGTTTCCGGCTCGATGACCGAGCACATGAAGGACCTCGCAAAGCGGTTCTACGTCCTGCTCTACATCTTCCTGCGCCGCAAGTACAAGCACGTGGAAGTGGTCTTCATCCGCCACACCCACCAGGCGGCGGAGGTGGACGAGGACACCTTCTTCAACTCCCCGGAAACCGGCGGCACGGTGGTCTCCACCGCGCTCGAAGAAATGCGCCGAGTGGTGGCGGAACGCTACAGCCCGGATGCGTGGAACATCTATGCCGCGCAGGCCTCGGACGGCGACAACACCGCCTCTGACAACGACCGCACGGCAGAGCTGCTGACCCACGCCATCCTGCCGGTCTGCCAGTACTACGCCTATCTCGAGGTCGGCCGGGAATCGGATCATTTCCCGCCCGGTTTCATCCGCCGGGACTCAGACCTCTGGCAGACCTACCAGCAGATCCAGCGTACCGGCGTGCCGATGGCGATGCGCAAGGTCAACCACCGGCGCGAGATCTATCCGGTGTTCCGCGAATTGTTCGCCCCCAAGGATGCCCGCGCCGGAGCCGAAACCGCATGAGCACCACCACCACCCGCCCGCTGTTCGAAGGTGCTGATTGGGAATTCTCCACCATCCAGCGCGCCCATGACGCAATCGAACGGATCGCCGTGGATGAGCTCGGGCTTTCGGTCTATCCCAATCAGATCGAGGTGATCGGCACCGAGCAGATGCTGGACGCCTATTCCTCGATCGGGATGCCCCTGTTCTACAAGCACTGGTCGTTCGGCAAGCATTTCGCCCGCAACGAGAATCTCTATCGCGCCGGGATGCAGGGCTTGGCCTACGAGATCGTCATCAACTCCAACCCCTGCATTTCCTACGTCATGGAGGAGAACACCGCCACCATGCAGGCGCTGGTGATCGCGCATGCTGCCTTCGGCCACAACCATTTCTTCAAGAACAACTACCTGTTCCGGCAATGGACCGATGCCGACGGCATCCTGGATTACCTGGAGTTCGCCAAGGGCTACATCGCCGCCGCCGAGGAGAAGCACGGTGAGGCGGCGGTGGAACGCCTGCTGGACGCCGCCCACGCGCTGATGAGCCACGCCGTGCATCGCTATCCCCGCCCGCGCGCGATCGACCTCAAGGCCGAGGAACGGCGCGAGCGCGAGAGGCGCCTCTACGAAGAGCAGATGTTCAACGACCTGTGGCGTACCGTGCCGGGCCAGGACAAATCCGGGCGCGATGCCACCGCCGCCGAGAAGCGCCGCGCACTGCTGCAACTGCCGCAGGAGAACATCCTCTATTTCTTCGAGAAAACCGCCCCGCGGCTGGCCCCCTGGCAGCGCGAGATCCTGCGTATCGTCCGCCAGATCGCGCAGTATTTCTACCCGCAGTCGCAGACGAAGGTGATGAACGAGGGCTGCGCCACCTATGTCCACTACCGGATCATGAACCGCCTGCACGAGAAGGGCCTGCTCACCGACGGGGCGATGGTGGAATTCCTGCGCAGCCACACCAACGTGGTCTTCCAGCCCGATTTCGACGATCCACGCTACTCCGGCCTCAACCCCTACGCGCTCGGGTTCGCGATGATGCAGGACATCGCCCGCGTCTGCACCGAACCCACCGCCGAGGACCGCAACTGGTTCCCGGCCATCGCCGGCTCGGGCGATCCGATGGCGGTGCTGCGCGACGTCTGGGCCAATTATCGCGACGAGAGCTTCATCCTGCAATTCCTGTCGCCGCGGCTGATCCGCCAGTTCGGGCTGTTCCATGTGCTGGACGATGCGGAAGAGCCGCAGCTGACGGTGCAGGCGATCCATGACGAACGCGGCTATCGCAAGATCCAGCGGGCACTGGCGCGGCAGTATGACATCGCCTGGGCGCTGCCCGACATCCAGGTGGTGGACGTGGATCTGGACGGGGACCGTACCCTGGTGCTGCACCACCGCGCGCTAAACCGGGTGCTGCTGGAAGACCGCGACACGTCGCAGGTGTTGCAGCACCTGGCCGATCTGTGGGGGTATGACGTGGTGCTGAGGGAGGTCGATCCGGCCGATGACGCGGTGATGCGGGAGCATCATGCCGCGTGGCGACCAGGGATTCTGCCGCCGGCGTGACGAGAGGACAGTCCGTGGAGACCTGGGCTGTTGGCTCGGCGGCGCGGCTTGGCCGGCCCGGTGCGCGGCGTCGATAAAATCGGCATTCCGGGCGCCGGTACTGCTGTCACAGCCGCGCCGCGGCGAACTGGATCGCCATCGGCGTCGGCACGATAATCCACTGGATGCAGCGCCAGCGCGCGACCCGCGGCTGTGTCGCAATGACACGCAACCGCGGCAAGCGGCTGGTTGCCGCCGTGCGGCGCGCTCATTGGACCACCCTGCCCTTCCGGGCCGCGCTGGGCCCGGGTCTCGCGCGGGATACGGTTCAACCTGATCCGGTCAGGCTCTCACCCACCCAGCCGATCCTCCCGAAGAAGCCGCCGATCTCTCCCGCGGCCCGCCCCGGCGCCTCCACATGCGGGAAATGCCCGAGTCCCGTCAGCGGGGCGAAATCCAGCGCCGCGAAGGTCTCGCCCAGCCGGTCCGCCCAGGCCACGCGCAGCACCGGATCCTCGGTGCCCCAGCGCACGCAGGCAGGCACTGGGATCGCCGGCAACGCAGGGGCCTCCCCTCGCATCATCGCCAGCCGCGCCGCGCCCTGGCTGATATACCAGTTGAAACCGCCCTGCAGATTGCCTGGTCGCATGAAATTGTCGATGAACGCCTCGGCCAACCCGTCCCAGGCGGCGGCATTCGGCCCCGACCAATGGCGTAGAAAATGGCCGATGTAACGCGCGCAGCTCGCGCGCGACGCGCCGACCAGCTCGGCCGCCCAGGGCAGCTGATGGAACGACTGATACCAGATCTCGCGCAACTGGTCCGGCGCCGCCCAGCGCGCGCCAATCCCCGGATAGGGGCAGTCGAAGAAGAACAGCCCGGCGACGCGCCCGGGCGCCGCCCGCGCCATCGCCTGCGCCACATAGGCGCCCACGTCATGCGCCACCACCCCCACCTTCGCCAGCCCCAGAGCGTCCAGCAGCGCCAGCATGTCGGCGGCATGGACCTCGGCACCCGCGCCGGCCGAGGGACCCGCATCGGGCTTGTCGGTCTCGCCGAACCCCCGCAAATCCGGAGCGATCAGCGTGAAGCGGTCCGCCAGCAGCTTCATCACGCGGCTGAAGGTCAGGCGGAACTCCGGCCAGCCATGCAGCAGCAACAGCGGCGGGCCTGCCCCCTCGCGGCTGAGGCGGAAGCGCAGATCGCGGGCGGTGACGTCGAGGTCGGTCATGGGGCAGGAACCAGGCGCAGGGTGGCGGTGATCCGGCGCGGCACCGGGCCGATGGTGAAGCTGCGCCCGTCCCGCCAGCGCCGCAACAGGTCGGCCGCGTGGGGCGACAGCGGATTGCCGGATTGGCCGGGAGCGATGATGAACCGGCTTCGGCGCAGGTCGGCCAGATCATAGACCGCCCGGAACTCCGGACCGTGGACGGCGGTGAAATGACCGGGGACGGTGCCGGCGGCATCGATGGTGGTGGCGCTGCCCGGCACCGCAATGCGCCAGGAGAAGAACCGTCCGACCAGCGGCAGCCGGCTCAGGAACGGGTGCGCGAATACCGCCTGATGTGCCGCCCCCCAGCGCCAGGCGCGCGGATGCGGCCCGAACCTCGCCGCCAACGCCGCGGTGGACTGGATCAGCGCCCGCCTCAGCAACGGGGTGCAGTCCCCGCCGCACCAATGCGCGCCGGCGGGGGTGAACAGGCTGGGCAGGAACTCGGTGAACGGGGCGACAAAGCCGGCATCCCGCGCGGGGACATGGTTGCGCGCCATCACCAGCGCGTAGAAGCGCCCCATCCAGGCATGGAAGATCAGGGGCTGCGGCAGGCGTGCGCGCATCGCGCCGCTCCAGCCGCCCAGCAGCCGGAGCGCGCGACCGGGCAGGCCGGGCGGCGGTGGCAGCGCCCGCAAGGGCCCCAGCAGGGCGCGGGCGAACAGGCTGACCCGGTCGGTCTGCATGTGCAGGAACTCCGCCAAGCTGGCGCGCTTGTGACGGGCCAGCAGGGCGCGGATGCGTCGCGCCCGCCAGGGCGCATAGGCGTCGCGGCCAAGGAACACCGGGCCGTCGCGCGGGCTGGTGCGATTGTTGGCGTTGACCAGCTCTCCGGACGGAGGGTCGATCACGTGCGGCAGCGCCGCC
>JAKBCO010000158.1 GCA_021807785.1 Pseudomonadota bacterium | reverse complement strand
GGCTTGGCGTGGGCGATGGCGCCGGTCATCGGGATGAAGAACACCCCCATGTCGCGGCGCGAATGGATGCGCCCCCGCGCGTCCTTGGTATAGACGTAAAGCACCTGGCCGCGCTTGAACGGCTGGCCGATCGGGATCACCATCCGCCCGCCCGGTTTCAGCTGCGCGAAGAGATCCGGGGGCGCGAAGCGGGCGGCGCAGGTGACGATCACCAGGTCGAACCCGCCCTTGACCTCCGGCCAGCCATAGTAGCCGTCCCCCACCCTGGTGTGGACGTTGTCGTAGCCCAGCGGCTTGAAGATGCGCGAGACCGCGTTGCCGAGCGGGGCGATGATCTCGATCGTGTAGGCCTGCGCCACGATGCGCGAGAGCAGCGCGCTCTGAAAGCCGCTGCCGGTGCCGATCTCGAGGCTGACCATGCCCGGCTTCGGCCGCAGGAGCTGGGTCATGTAGGCCTGGCCCAGATAGTCCGACAGCGCCGAGCCGTAGCCGATCGCCCAGGGCTTGGGGTTCGCCTCGTAGGCCTCGTTCGGCACCGGTTCGTGGGAGGGATAGATGTAGTGGAAATATTCCCGCGGCACCGCCTGGAAGGCCGCCATCACCGCCGGGTCGGCGGCGCCGAGATGCGATTTCAGATAGGATCCGATCAGCGCCATCGCCGCCGGCTTGCGCTTCTGGATGGCGTCGAACTCCGCCTCCGAGATATGCGCGGGGCGGCCGGAGGCGTCCATCGCCGCCTCGTAGTCGGCCCGGGTCCAGGCGGCGGGTGGCTCGGCCGCGGCGGCGGCGCGGGGCAGGAACGGGGAGGCCAGGGCGGCGGCGATCAGGCCGCGTCGGGTCGGGGCCAGGGTCAGGGTCGAGGCAGTCGGGACCAAGCGGGCGCACTCCGGAGCAGGGGGAAGCTCAGCAGGGCCGCAGCATAGAGCATCATGGCCGCCGACAGAACCGCGTTCCAGCCGGCGACCCGCGCCAGGAGCTGCGCCGCCGGTGTCGCCAGCACCGAGAAGGCGCCGTTCAGCCCCCAGGCCCAGGCGAGGCGCCTCGGCGCGCCCGATCCGATCCGCGCCAGCCCCAGCGGGAACGGCACCCCGAGCGCCAGGCCGAGCGGGGCGACCACCAGCGCGAGCAGGCCGAGCCGCGCCGGCTCCGGCCAGGCCAGCGAGGCGAGGATCAGCGGCCAGAGCCCCACCCGCGCCGCCACCGCCCAGGCCAGCACCGCCGCCCCGGCCAGCGCCACCGCCCGGGCGGGGTGGCGCGCGCGCGCGCTGAGGGCCGCGCCCATGCCGGAGGCGATCAGCATCAGGCTCAGCACCGCGGCGAAGCCGGTCGCGGCATCGTCGAGCCAGAGCGTGGCCTTGGCGATCAGCCAGAGTTCCAGGAACAGGAAGCCGAGGCCGAGGGCGGGGAAGAAGAGCGCCATGGCCGGGAAGCCGCCGCGCCCGCCGATGCCGGGGGCGGCCAGCGGCAGCGCCAGCACGGCGAGCGCGATCAGCGCCGCCTGGGCCAGCACGGCGAGATTGACGAGGGCGGCGATCTCGGGCTGCGGCAGCACCTCGAGCCGCCGCAGCAGGGTGGGCAGGTCGGCCAGCCGCAGGGCGGCGAAGAAGAACGGCCGGTCCAGGGTCATCGGCGCGAGGCTGAAGGCGGCGGCGGAGGCGCTCGGCCGGTGGGAGAGCACCGCGCCGGCCTCGTCGGCGATGGCATCGCGCGGCCCGCCGCGGCGCACCGTGCCGGCGGCGAAGGAGATCGGCGGCAGGTCGTTGAATATCCCCGCCCGCGCCGCCCGCACGTCGATGCCCGGATACCATGACAGGTCGAACGAACGGCGATCGCAGAACCGCCGCGCCGCCGCCACCGCGCGCGGGCCGAAAGCGCGGGGCGAGACCAGCACCCGCACCGTCCAGGCCGAGCGGACCATGATGACATGCGCGCCCGGGTGGGCGATGCCGGCCAGCCGCAGGGCGCGCCGGACGGTGGCCAGCACCCGCAGCGCATAGACCGGGAAATCGCGGATCGAGACCGGGACCGACAGCACCCCGCGCGGGGTCAGGTGGCGCAGATCGGCGGCGAGGGGTTCGGCGGCGAAGGCGGCCTCGGTGGCCGGGGCGGTGGTCAGCTGGTCGGCGGCGAGGTCGATCAGGTCCCACCGCGCGCCGGGGGCCAGTGCCAGCGGGGAGCGGGCCGAGACGGCGAGGCCGGGCATGGCGCGGCGCAGGGCGGCGCGCAGCACCGGCTCGGGTTCCAGCACGCTGACCGAACGTGCCCCGAGCGCGCGCGCCGCCGCCACCCGGAACCCGCCGCCGCCGCCCACCAGCAGCACGCGCGGGGCCGGGGCCAGCCGGTAGGCGAGGGCGCCCAGGGTGGCCGGCGCGTAGGCGGCGGTCGGGGCCTGTCCCGGGAACGGCAGCGCGGCGATGCGCACCCCGTCACGGTAGAGACCGAGCGCGCGCGGCGGGCCGGGCAGGTGCAGCATGGCGGCGTCGTCGGAGAGATCGACATCCACCCGCTCGGTGAAGTCATCGAGCAGGGCGTAGGTGCCGGAGGGACGCTGGAGGCGGGCGACCACCCGCGCGCCCTGGGTATGGGCGGGGGCGAAGATCGGCTTGTATTGGCTGATATGCGGCTGGGCGCCGAACCAGAGCAGCGCCTCGGCGGCGGCGAGGGCGGACAGCGCGGCGAGGCGGGTGCCGCGGCCGGCGGCGGCGGCCAGCACCGGCAGCAACGCCGCCACCAGCCGGAACGGCGGCAGCAGGAACATCGCCCCCACCAGCGCCGCCGCGCCAGCCCCGGCACCGGCCAGATCGGCGGCGTAGACTCCGCCCAGGGCGCCGGGGGCGGTGAGGAAGCAGAGGCCGACGAAGAGCCCGGCCAGGAAGAAGAACGGCAGCAGGGCGGCGTAATAGGCGGCGATATGCGGCAGTTCGGCGGTCCAGGTGACCGGGTTCTGCAACGCCAGCGGATTGAAGCGGTTGGTGATGACGAAGTGGAACCCGATGCCTCCGGCGAGCGTCAGCGCCACCGGCAGCCAGGCGAGCACCCGGCCGGCGGTTGCGTCGCGTCGCGGTGCGGCCAGGGCGAGCGCCACGCCGCTGAAGGCGAAGCCGGCCATGGCGATCGAGATCACCCAGTAGCCGTATTCGTTCCACAGGGCGACGGCGAAGAAGCGGGTCAGCGCGATCTCGAACCCGAGCGCGCCGGCGGAGACCAGGAACAGCGGCGCGGTGCGCTTCATCGCCAGGCGGCGTGGGCGAGGAAGCGGCGCAGGATCGCATCGAAGCGGGGCGCGTCGTCGATGAAGAGCGCGTGTCCGGCGTGGGGGAAGAGCGCGACCCTGGTGGCCGGCCGGGCGGCGCGCAGGGCGGCGGCCTGGGCGGCGAGCCAGGGGCGGACGATGTAGAGCAGCGGCACCCGCACCCGCTCCACGGTGCGGCGCCAGACGTCGCGGGGAACCTGGTAGTCGCGCAGCGCCGCGGCTTGCGGGGCGGGCAGGCGCAGGGCGGCGCGGGTGAGGCGGCGCAGGAACGCCTCCGGCTGCCGGGTGTGGAACATGCCGCGCACGAAGGCGGCCACCGCGACCGCGTGCGGGGGCGGCGGGCCGTGGGAGGGGTGCCAGACCGGCGCCGGCGGCTCGCCCACCGAATTGTCGATCAGCACCAGCCCGGCCAGCCGCGCGTCGCCATCGGCGCGCAGGAAGGCCAGCGTGTCCAGCACGCCGAGCGACCAGGCCACCAGCACCACCGGGCGCGGGCCGAGGCGCGCCAGGAGCTCGGCGATGTCCTGCCCGCGCCTTGCGGCGGTGTAGCCGCCCGCCGGCACCGCGGAGGCGCCCTGCCCGCGCGGGTCGAAGAGCACCACCCGGTCGCGGGGCGCGAGGGTGGCGGCGACGCGGGCGAAGATCCAGCCCGGCATCAGCCAGCCAGGGACGAACACCACCGTCCGCCCGCCCGGCCGGCCCTGCACCGAATAATGCAGCCGGGTGCCGTCGGAGGCGGTGAAGATCGCCGCCCGCGCCGGCCCCGCGGCCAGCAGCAACAGAAGCATCAGCGGAACGGCGCGGCGCATCCGCGGCTGATCGGGGCCCGGGGGGGGTTAGTCAAGCGGGGGCTTGGCGCGGCGGACGCGGGTGGCTAAGCTCCCTCGCAACGAACGATCGAACACGGGAGGATAACGGAATGCCGCGTCTCTGGCATGGGCTGCGCCACCTTGCGCTGGCCATTGTTTTCGCCGCCACCGCAACCCTGGGTCTCGCGCCCCGGCCCGCGCAGGCGGCCAAGCCCATCACCATCGGCTTCTCGATGTCGCTGACCGGCGGGCTCGCGGCCAACGGCAAGGCGGCGCTGCTGGCGATGCAGATCTGGGCGAAGCAGGTCAACGCCAAGGGCGGGCTGCTGGGGCGGCCGGTGAAGCTGATTCATTACGACGACCAGTCGAACCCGGCGCTGGTGCCCGGCATCTACACCAAGCTGCTGGATGTCGATCACGTCGATCTGGTGGTCAGCGCCTATGCCACCAACATCATCGCCCCGGCGATGCCGATCGTGATGGCGCATCACAAGGTGTTCCTGGGGCTGCTGGGGCTGGCGGTGAACAGCCAGTTCCATTACCGGCGCTATTTCTCGATCGTACCCACCGGCGGGCCGCACCCGAAGCAGTCGCTCTCGGTGCCGTTCTTCGCGGTGGCGGCGGCGATGAAGCCGAAGCCCAAGACCATCGCCCTGGTCGGCGCCGATGCCGAGTTCCCGAAGAACGCCATCACCGGCGCCCTGGCGCTGGCGAAGAAGGATGGGTTCAAGGTGGTCTATGACCAGACCTACCCGCCCGACACCGCCGATTTCTCGCCCATCATCCATGCCATCCAGGCGCGGCACCCGGATGTGGTGATGGTCGCCTCCTACCCGCCGGATTCGGTGGGCATGGTGCGCGCGGCGGCGGAGGCCGGGCTGAAGACCCGTCTGTTCGGCGGCGACATGGTGGGGCTGCAATCCACCCCCATCAAGGCCGCGCTGGGGCCGCTGCTGAACGGCATCACCGACTATGATTTCTGGCTGCCGGTGAAGGGCTACGCCACCAAGGCGGCGATGGCGTTCCTGAAAATCTATCAGGCGCAGGCGAAGAAGGAGGGCGTCGATCCGCTGGGCTACTACCTGCCGCCCTTCGCCTATTCCGACATGCAGGTGCTGGCCGACGCCATCACCGCCACCCACAGCATCAGCGACGCCAAGCTGGCCGCTTATATGCGCAGCCACAGCTTCAAGACCGTGGTGGGCACCATCAAGTTCGGCCCCAACGGCGAATGGGTGGCGCCGCGGGTGCTGGAGGCGCAGTTCCAGGGCGTCAAGGGTCACGACGTGGCGCAGTTCACCAACCCGAAGACCGAGGTGGTGCTGTATCCCGCCGATCTGAAATCGGGGACGCTGGAAGCCCCCTACAACGGCGCCAAGCACTGAACGCAGCCGGGCCGGCGGCCGCGCGCCGCCGGCCCGACCACCGGAGGATCGTCCGATGCGCTTTCGTCCGTGCCGTCCCTTCGTGCTGCTGGCCGCGCTGCTCGCGGCCTTGCCGTTTTCCGCCCGGGCCGCGGTGCCCCAGGGGGCGCCCCAGGGGGCGCCCAAGGGAAAGCCCATCACCATCGGCTTCGACATCGAGCTGACCGGCGGGCTCGCGCCCAACGGGCGGGCGGCGCTGCTGGCGATGCAGATCTGGGCCCGCAACACCAATGCCCATGGCGGGTTGCTCGGCCGGCCGGTGAAGCTGATCTATTACGACGACCAATCCAACCCGGCGCTGGTGCCTGGGATCGTGACCAAGCTCCTGGATGTCGATCACGTCGATCTGCTGATCGGCGGCAACGGCACCAACGTGGTGGCGCCGGCGATGCCGGTGGCGATCGCGCACCACCTGACCCTGCTCGGGTTGTTCGGGCTCGACGTCAATCATGCGTTCCATTACAAGCGGTATTTCTCCATCATACCCGCTGGCGGGATGCACCCGACGCAGAGCTTCTCGCACGGGTTCTTCGCGGTGGCCGCCACCCTGAAGCCGCGACCGAAGACAGTGGCGCTGGTCGGCGCGGATGCCGAGTTCTCGCGCAACGCGCTGCGCGGGGCGCGCGAGCAGGCCGAGAAATACGGTTTCAAGGTGGTCTATGACGGCACCTATCCGCCCAACACCGCCGACTACACCCCGGTGGTGCGGGCGATCGCCGCGCGGCATCCGGATCTGGTGTTCGTGGGCTCCTATCCGCCCGACAGTGTGGGCATGATCCGCGCCGCCCGCGAGGTGGGGCTGAAGACCCGGCTGTTCGGTGGCGGCATGGTGGGGTTGCAGGCGACCGCCATCAAGACCGAGCTCGGCCCGCTGCTGAACGGGATCACCAACTATGATTTCTGGCTGCCGGTGAAGGGCCTGGCCTCCCCCGCCGCGCTGGCGTTCCTGCGCCAGTACCAGGCGGCGGCGGCGAAGGTGGCCGGGGTGGACAAGCTGGGCTTCTACCTGCCGCCCTTCGCCTACGCGGATTTGCAGGTGCTGGGCCAGGCGGTGACCGGCGTCGGCGGGTTCGATCAGGCGAAGCTGGCGGCCTATCTGCGCAGCCATACGTTCCAGACGGTGGTGGGGCCGATCCGCTTCGGCCCCAACGGCGAGTGGGCGGCCCCGCGGGTGCTGGAGACCCAGTTCCAGGGGGTGAAGGGCCATGGCGACCGGCAGTTCACCAACCCGAAGACCGAAGTGGTTCTGTGGCCGAAGCGGCTGGCCAACGGCCGGGTCCGCACCCCGTATCAGCAGGCGGTGAAGCCGTAGCGTTGTGCTTGAATCCGCGCCCGGGACAGGGGTAGGCTACTGCCATGGAAACGCCCTTCATCCTGGTGCTGCTGCCCTCCACCACCGGCGCGGAGGCTTGTTTGACCGCGGCGGTGGCGATCGCCCGCGGGCTTGGTACCCGCATCCAGATTGCGCATGTGGAGGTTGGGCCGGGGGCCATCATCCTGCCCTCGCAGGAGCAGCTTTCGGAATACGAGACCGAGCATCTCGCCGACCGCGAGGCGGCCGAGACGCAGGCGATCCGCGATCTGGTGGCGAAATGGTCGGCGGACACCGGCGAGGCCGCCCCCCTGGACGTGTTCAAGGGCGACGAGTGGCGGGTGATGCGCCACTACCGGGGCAAGGTCAGCATGGTGGTGCTGGCCTCGCCGCACACCCAGCCGGTGGGCCATCGGGAGACCTTGCGCGCCGCCCTGCTGCGCGCGGGCCATCCGGCGGTGATGATCCCGCCCGACTGGGCCGCCGGCACCGGCCGGCACCTGATGGTGGGGTGGGAGGACGTGCCGCCGCTGCGCCGGGCGATCACCGCCTTCGCGCCGTTCCTGCGCGCGGCCGAGGCGGTGGACGTGGTCGCGGTGAACCAGGATGACGCGACTTTGGATCTCGCGCGGTCGGTGATCGGGCCGATCGCGCCCGGGGCCGCGTATCGGCGCATCGCCTCGGCCGGGCGGCGCACCGCGGCGGTGCTGCTGGAGGAGGCGCGGACGGTCGGCGCCGACGGGCTGGTGATGGGGGCGTTCCGACGCGGGGAGATTTTGAACTGGCTGGCGCCGGGGACCTCGACCCGGCTGATCCATGACAGTTTCCTGCCGCTGTTGATGAGCCCGTAGCGGGGGCGACCCTCGCCGGCCCGTGGCTTCGGCGTCTCGCTTGCCGGGCGGGTGCCGGTCCGGTATCATGCGCGCAGAAGGGGCAGGATACGGTGGGTCGCGTTCGCATGGCGGACCGGCCCCGACTTGGTGGTCTTGGTAACCGGGCGGCCCGTTCATGCGATC
>JAKBCO010000157.1 GCA_021807785.1 Pseudomonadota bacterium | reverse complement strand
TCACCCTCAGCCAGGTGGCGTTGAATGATACGATCATGGTGGTGGCCTTCGCCCCGATCGTGGGGCTGCTGCTGGGGCTGTCCTCCATCACCGTGCCGTGGGACACGCTGGTGCTGTCGGTGGTGCTCTATATCGTGGTGCCGGTGATCATCGCCCAGGTCTGGCGGCGCGGGCTGCTGCGGCGCGGGCCGGGGGCGCTGGCGGCGATGCTGCGCCGGCTGGGGCCGGTCTCGCTGGTGGCGCTGCTGGCCACCCTGGTGATCCTGTTCGGCTTGCAGGGGCGGCAGATCGTGGCGCAGCCGGCGGTGATCCTGCTGCTGGCGGTGCCGATCGTGGTGCAAGTCTATTTCAACTCTGCGCTGGCCTATCTGGTGAACCGCGCACTCGGCACGGAATGGTGCGTGGCAGGGCCGTCGGCGCTGATCGGGGCGTCGAACTTCTTCGAGCTCGCGGTGGCCGCGGCGATCGCGCTGTTCGGGTTCCAGTCGGGTGCGGCGCTGGCCACCGTGGTCGGCGTGCTGGTGGAAGTGCCGGTGATGCTGTCGGTGGTGCGGATCGTGCGGGCCAGCCGGGGGTGGTACGAGCGCGGGGCGACGCGCGGCGGTTGATCCGGATCAAGACCGGCGGGTCGCGCGCGTGTAGCGTGGTAGCGATCTTCGTCCCGGATTCGGAACCGCCATGCCCCCTCGCGCGCGCCTGCTCCTGCTGCTGGTTGCGCTTGCCGCCGTCGCGGGGGCGGCCGTCTGGTTCCATGCGCGGGATGGCGCGGGGCAGGGCGGCGGCGCGCTGACCCTTTATGGCGACGTCGATATCCGCGAGGTCCAGCCGGCCTTCAACGACACCGGCCACATCGCGCGGATGCTGGTGCAGGAAGGCGCGGTGGTGAAGCGGGGCCAGCTGCTGGCGACCCTGGATGCCACCCGTTACGCCGCCGCGCTGGCACAGGCCCGCGGGCAGCTGCGGGCGGACGAGCAGGCATTGGCCAAGCTGCGCGCCGGATCCCGCCCCGAGGAGATCGCCGCCGCGCGCGCCGGCATGGAGGCGCTGGCGGTGACCTACCGCAACGATGCCGTGAACTACCGTCGCGCCGTGGCCCTGGCGCGGACCGCTTCCGGCACCATTCAGAACCGCGACAACGCCAAGGCGGCCTACGATGCCGCTCGTGCTCAGTACGAGGCCGCGCGGCAGGCCTGGATCCTGGCGGTGAAAGGTCCCCGCGTCGAGGACATCGCCGCCGCCGCGGCCACCGTCGAAGCCGCGCGCGGCGCCGTCGCGCTGGCGCGGCGGGAATGGCAGGACACGCAACTTCGCGCGCCCGCCGATGGGGTGGTGGAGGATCGGATTCTCGAACCCGGCGACATGGCCTCGCCGGCGACGCCGGTCTTCACCATCGCCCTGCCCAGCCCGCTCTGGGTGCGCGCTTATGTGCCGGAGGACGCGCTGGGCAAGGTGCCGCTCGGCGCGCCCGCCACCGTCACCACCGACAGCGCCCCGGGCCGCGTCTATCGCGGCTGGATCGGCTATCTCTCGCCGGTGGCCGAGTTCACGCCGAAGACGGTGGAGACGCCGGCGCTGCGCACCGCGCTGGTTTACCAGCTGCGGGTTTATGTCTGCGACGGGAATGGCGATCTGCGGCTGGGGATGCCAGCGACGGTGCGGATCGCGCCCGGGGCGCGGCCGACCCGGTCCCCGCCCGGCTGTGGCCCGGCCGATGCCGGAGCGCGCTGACCCCGCGCCGGCGCTGCGGCTGGAGGCGGTGCGCCATCATTTTCGCCTGGGCAAGCGCGCGGTGGTGGCGCTGGATGCGGTGACGGCCGAGGCTGCCGCCGGTCGGGTGACCGGGCTGATCGGCCCGGACGGGGCCGGCAAGACCACGCTGATGCGCCTGATCGCCGGCCTGCTGCGCCCGCAGTCCGGCCGCATCGCCGTGCTGGGGACGGATGTCGCGGCCGACCCGCTGGCGGTACAGGCGCGGCTTGGCTACATGCCGCAACGATTCGGCTTGTACGAGGACCTCGGCGTCGCCGAGAACCTCGATCTCTATGCCGATCTGCAGGGCGTGGTGCCGTCCGAGCGGGCTGCCCGTTATGCCGAGCTGCTGCACATGACCGGGCTCGGTCCCTTCACCAGCCGCATGGCGGGCCGGCTGTCGGGGGGGATGAAGCAGAAGCTCGGTCTCGCCTGCACCCTGGTGCGCCCGCCCGAGTTGCTGCTGCTCGACGAACCGACGGTGGGCGTCGATCCGGTGTCGCGCCGGGAGCTGTGGCAGATCATCGACCATCTGACGCGGGCGGCGGGGATGACGGTGCTGTTCAGCACGGCCTATCTGGACGAGGCCGAACGCTGCGATCACGTGCTGCTGCTGCACGAGGGCAGGTTGCTGGGTCAGGGGCCGCCCGGAGACTTCACCGCCGCGATGGCCGGGCGCAGCTACCGCGCCACCGCCGGAATCGGTCGGCGGCATCTGCAAGCCCGGCTGGCCGCCGCCCCCGGGGTGATCGACGCGGTGATCCAGGGCGGCGGGGTGCGGGTGGTGACCGCGGCGCCCGCGCCGCCGCCAATGCCGCGCGACATCACGCTTCGCCCGGTGCCGGCCCGGTTCGAGGACGGATTCGTGGCCAGGTTGCGGGAACGAACGCCCCTCGCGCCCCGGGCCGCGCCCGTCATCGCGGCGTCGGCCGGGGCGGAACCGGCCGGGGAGGTCATCACCGTGGCCCATCTGACCCGCCGCTTCGGCAGCTTCGTCGCGGTGGACGACGTGACCTTCTCGGTCGCACGTGGGGAGATTTTCGGCCTGCTGGGCGCCAACGGCGCCGGCAAATCCACCACCTTCCGCATGTTGTGCGGCCTGTTGCCGCCAACCGCGGGCAGCCTGCGCGTCGCCGGGTTCGATCTGCGCTACGCCGCGGCGGCGGCGCGCGGGCGGATCGGCTACATGGCGCAGAAATTCTCCCTCTACGGGGATCTCTCGGTGGGGCAGAATCTGCGCTTTTTCGCCAGCGCCTATCGCCTGGCCGGCGCCCGCCGGCGCGCGCGCATCGCCTGGGCGGAGGCCGAGTTCGAACTCGCCCGGCTGCGCGAGGCCACCGCGCGCGACCTGCCGCTCGGCTACAAGCAGCGCCTCGCGCTGGCCTGCGCGCTGATGCACGAACCGGATATCCTGTTCCTCGACGAGCCTACCTCCGGCGTCGATCCGCTGGCGCGGCGCGAGTTCTGGCGGCGCATCACCGAGCTTGCCGAACGGGGCGTGACGGTGCTGGTCACCACCCATTTCATGGAGGAAGCGGAATACTGCGACCGGCTGGTCATCATGGCGCAGGGGCGGGTGCTGGCGGCCGGCGAACCGGAGGCGATCAAGGCGGCGGCCCGCAGCCCCGCGCTGCCCGACCCCACCATGGAAGACGCCTTCATCGCCGTGATCGGGAAGGCGGCATGATCCCCGGCGCGCCGCGTCGGCTGGCCGGGCTGCTGCGCAAGGAGATGTTGCAGATCTGGCGCGACCCCTCGGCGCTGGCGATCGCCTTCGTGCTGCCCGCGGCGTTGCTGCTGATCTTCGGCTACGGGGTGTCGCTGGATGCGCGCAACGTGCCGGTGGCGCTGGTGACGCAGCGGCCGGGCGCGCTCGCCGCCAGCTTCACCGGCGCGTTCGCCCATTCGCCGTTCTTCCGCCCCCGCCGATACCTGACCATCCAGCGGGCCGAGCGCGCGATGGCGGCGCGGCGGGTCGAGGCCATCATCTGGCTGCCGAGCGATTTCGCCCGCCGCGCCGCGGCGGGCGGGGACTCGCCGATCGGCGTGATCGTCAACGGCGTGGATGCCAACGACGCTCGCCTGATCGAGGGGTATGTGCAGCAGCTCTGGGCCGGCTGGCTGACGCGGCAGGCCGAGGCGCGGGGGCGCCCGCCGCCACTGGCGCTGGCGGTCCAGCCGCAGGTCCGCTTCAACCCGGCGGTGGACAGCCGCGACTACCTGGTGCCCGGGCTGATCGCGGTGATCATGACCCTGACCGGCGCCTTGCTGACCGCCCTGGTGATCGCGCGCGAGTGGGAGCGCGGCACGATGGAAGCGCTGATGGTCACGCGGGTGACCATCCGCGAGATTCTGCTCGCCAAGCTGGTCCCCTATTTCCTGCTGGGGATGGGCGGGATGGCGGCTTCGGTGATGATCGCGGTGTTCCTGTTCGGCGTGCCGTTGCGCGGTTCGATCTGGGTGCTGACCGGAGCCTCGGCGCTCTTCATGCTGGCCGCGCTGGGGATGGGGCTGCTGATCTCGGGCTTCGCGCGCAACCAGTTCGTGGCCGGGCAGATCGCCATCATCACCACCTTCCTGCCGGCCTTCATCCTGTCGGGCTTCGTGTTCGACATCAACGCGATGCCGGCGGCCGTGCGGCTCCTCACCCATATCGTCGCCGCGCGGTATTTCGTGGCCATCCTGCAATCGGTGTTCCTCGCCGGCGATGTCTGGTCCGTCATTCTCCCCAATGCGCTGGCGCTGGCGGTGATGGCGGTGGTCTTCCTTGGCCTTGCCCGCGCCATCGCCCGTAAGCGGCTGGACTAGGCGCATGTTCGGCCAGGTCCTCGCGCTGATCGTGAAGGAACTGCTCGCGGTGCTGCGCGACGCGAAAAGCCGCATGGTGCTGATCGGCCCGCCGCTGATCCAGCTGATGGTGTTCGGCTATGCCGCCACCTTCGATCTCAGTCACGTGCCGATCGCCATCTACGATCAGGACCCGAGCCAGGCCTCGCGCGATCTGGTGGCGCGCTTCGTCGGCTCGCCGACATTCCACCTGATCGCGATGCTGCGCAGTTCGCACCGGATCGACGCGCTGATCGACTCCCGCCAGGTTCGGCTGGTGCTGGTGATCGATCGCCGCTTCACCCGCGACCTGCTGACCGCTCGGCCGGCGCCGGTGCAGGTGATCGTCGATGGGCGCAACTCCAACACCGCGCTGCTGACCGAGGGGTATGCGAACACCATCCTGACCGATTTCGCACTCGCCTGGCAGCAGGCGCATGGGGCGCCGCCGCCGCCGGCGGTGCTCGATATCCGCGCCCGCTACAACCCGACCCTGAGTTCGCGCTGGTTCATCGTGCCCGGCATCGTCGCCTTGCTCACCCAGGTGGTCACCTTGCTGGTGGTGGCCTTGTCGGTGGCCCGTGAGCGCGAGACCGGCACCTTCGACCAGCTGCTCGTCACGCCGCTGCGCCCGATCGACATCCTGCTGGGCAAGGGGCTGCCGGGGTTGCTCATCGGCGGGTTCGAGGCCTCGGTGATCATCGCCGCGGCGGTGTGGTGGTTCGACGTGCCGCTGCGCGGGGGATTGTTGCCGCTCTATCTGGGGCTGCTGCTGTTCGTGGTGGCGGTGACGGGGGTCGGGCTGGCGATCTCCTCGTTGGCGGCGACGCAGCAGCAGGCGCTGCTGGGGGCGTTCCTGTTCATGGTGCCGTCGATCATCCTGTCCGGCTTCGCCACGCCGATCGCCAACATGCCGACCTGGGTGCAAGACCTGACCCTGCTGAACCCGATGCGGTATTTCCTGGTGATCGTGCGCGGCGTGTTCCTGGAAGGCGACGGGGCGCGGGCGCTGGTCCCGCAATACTGGCCGATGGCGCTGATCGGGCTGGCGAGTCTGACGGCGGCGGGCTGGTTGTTCCGCAAGCGGGTGACGTGAGCGGCGGCCCCGGCGAAGGCGGAAGGCTCATACCGGCGGCGCGACGCGAGGCCCCGTCGCTCGGACGGCGCGCTGCCGGCATGGTCTTGATTTCGCGCGCCGCCGCCACGCCAACCCTGCGCGAGACGGTCGGCCGAAGGGGCCGGCTGTATCAGGGCGCGCGCGCCGGGGCGGCAGCGGTGTCGCGCGCGTTGCGCCCGGTTACGGCGGCGCGGTAGCCCGTGTGCAGCGCGATCCATCGCGGCCCGTCGGACCAACGGATCAGCAGCGCCACCACCGGCAGATGACGCGCCGCCCGCGCGATCAGGGAAAGCGCCGCCGCCGGGGTGGTCACCGACCGGCCTTGCACCCGCTCGATCAGCAGGCCGGGACGCAGGCCGCGGCTATAGGCTTCGGACATGTGGTCCACCGCGGCGATCAGCACGCCCCGGCTGTCTTTCAGCTTGAACGCCTTGCGCGCCACCGGGCTGATCGGCGCCAGCAGCAGCCCCAGATCGGGCAGGGTGGGGAGCGCCTGCAACGGGTTCCCCAGCACGCCGGCGGTGGCGCCGGCCAGCCCGGGCCAGACCCGCACCGTCAGCGTGATCCGTCGCGTGGTGCGGCGGGTCCAGAGTTCCAGCACCCGCTTCGTCCCGACCGGCGTGGTGGCGATCCGCCGCATCAGCTGGCGTGCGCTCCCGGGAACCGCATCGTCATAACGCAGCACCACGTCCCCGGGTCGCAGCCCGGCCGCGGCGGCGGGGCTGCGGGGGTCCACCTTGGTCACCAGCGCCCCCATCGGCGTCCGTAACCCCAGCGCGACCGCGAGATTCGGCGTCATCCCCTGCAGATGCAGCCCGATCCAGCCGATCGGCCGGCGATCCGGATGCAGCAGATGGCGCAGCGCGTCGGCCACCACGTTGGAGGAGATCGCGAAGCCCAGCCCGTTCGATCCCTCGTTGGGCAGGTTGGTCAGCAGGATGGTGTTGACGCCGATGACCTTCCCGCGCTCGTCCAGCAGCGGCCCGCCCGAGTTGCCGTGGTTGATCGCCGCGTCGGTCTGCACGTAATCGTCGAACGGGGTGTTCATCAGGTCGCGCTCCGTGCCGCTGACGATGCCGGCGCTGAGCGAGGTGCCGACCCCCTGCGGATCGCCGATCGCCAGTACCGGCTCTCCTGGTTTGGCGGCATCCCCGTTCCCCAGCGCCAGGACCGGCAGCGTGTGCCCCGCATCCACCTTGAGCAGCGCGAGATCGACGAACGGCGAGGCGGCGATCAGCTTCGCCGGCAGTTCCGTCCCGTCCGACAGCCGCACGGTGATCCAGAGCGCCCCCTGAATCACATGCTTGTTGGTCACGATGATCCCGGACGGATCGACGATGAAGCCCGAGCCGACGAAGCGCTCCCGCCCTCCGGGCGGGACGGTGCCGGGGTCGTTGGGGTCGGGTTTGCCGGAGGCGAGCTTCACCACCAGGATGTTGACCGTCGCCGGCACGGCCCGGGCCGCGACCGCGACCCAGCCGGTCGCCGGTGTGGCGCGGGCGCGTGGCGCCATCCCGAGGCACAGGCTCAGAACGAGAAGTGCTGCGGAGAGCGGACGGGACCGGGTCATCGGCGACCACCGAGGGCGGGCGGGCACGAACGGGGGCGGCGAGAGCGTCCGCCCTCGCCGCCCCGGTCCAGGGTATCTCGAAGGCGATTACTTGTTCGTCTTGGCTTTGCCGTTGCCGGGCGTGCCGCCCTGGTCGCGCTCGCCGCTGGTCGCGGCCTGACCGTTGCCGGGGGTGCCGCCTGTGTCGTTCCGGCCGTTCACCGCCGCCTGGCCGTTTCCCGGCGTGCCCCCGGTATCGCGCGGGGCGGTCTGCGCGAATGCCGGGATGGCCAGGGCGAGCGATCCTGCCGCAATGGCGAGCATCACGAACCGCTTCATCGGAGTATCTCCTTTTCCACCCCCGACGGAGCACCAGGCCCCGCCGCGGGGTTGCAGCCAACATGGCGCCGCGGTGACGGCGTGGAGTTGATCCGCATCAAGTTTCCTCCGAACAATTCATCCCGCCGCGGCCGGCTTGTCCGATGCGTCGCGATCCTGTCTGATCGGCCCGCCGCCCGAGGGGAGTCACCAATGGCCGAACTGCGCACCGCCCATCTGTTCACCCTCACCCTGGAGGTCGCCGGGATGCAGCCGGTGGGCGCCACGCCGGCGGGGGACCGCCGGGTGGGGCTGGTGGCGGGCGGC
>JAKBCO010000156.1 GCA_021807785.1 Pseudomonadota bacterium | reverse complement strand
GCCGGGGCCAGGGCGGCCTGGACGCGGGCGAGGAAGTCCTGGTGCGGGGCGGGGTCGGGCGCGCGGTCGAGCGCCTGGCGGAGGCCGGCGAGGCCCCGCGCCGGGCGCGGCCCGCGCAGGGCGGCGGCTTCCAGCGCCCTTGCGGCGGCGCGGCAGGCGGCCGGGTCCAGCCCGGCGGCGGCGAAGGGGTGCTTCAGCAGCGCGAGCAGCGGCACCGGCGCCAGATCCGCACCCACCGCGCGGGCGAGCAGGCGAAGGAAGACGGCGGGCGGGGTCTCGGTCAGTTTCTCGCCAGCGCTGTCGTCGGCGATGACACCGAAGCGCAGCAGCTCGGCCGCCACGCGGCCGGCCAGCGCGCGGTCCGGGGTGACCAGGGCGGCGGTGGCGCCGGGGCGTTCCAGCGCGTCGCGCAGGATCAGCGCGATCGCCAGGGCCTCGGCCTGGGTGTCGGCGGCGTCCAGGCGCCACAGCGCCGGGTCCGCCGGCGGGGCGTCCGGCGCGCGCCAGGCTTCCAGCGCCGCCCCCGGCAGCAGCGCCGCGCGCAGCAGCGCCACGCGCCCGGGCCGGTGGCCGGTGGCGCCGGGCCAGGGGTGGATATCGGCGCGGGTGGCGCCGAGGCGGGTGAGCAGGGTGCGCAGCCCGGCTTGCGGGTGTTCGGGGCCGAGCGCGTCCCAGGCTGCCTCCGGTAGATCGGCATCGAGTCCGGGCAGGATCACCGCGCCCAGGGGCACGCGCGCCAGCACCGCGGCCAGCCGCGCGACGGCGGGGATGGCGGCGGTGGTGCCGGCCAGCCAGACCGGCTCCGCCGGCGGGTTCCGTTCCCAGGATGCCGCCTGCGCGGCCAGCAATGCACCGGCCCGTGCCGCCGGGTTGACCACCCCGAGCTCGGCCAGCAGCGCCGGCCAGGTGGCGGTGACGATGCGCAGGAAGGCCACCGTCCGCGCCCAATGGGCGGCGAATTCGGGGTCGGCGGCGTCCGGCAGTTCCGCCGCGAGGTCGATTTCGGCGCGCTCGGCGTCATCCATCAGCGCGGCGAGTTCGGCGGCCAGCGCCCAGGCGCGGTCGGCACCGCGCGGGGCGCCATAGGCGCCGCCCAGACCCAGGATCAGCCGCGCCAGCAGGGCCAGCCGATAGGCTGGGTCGATCGCCGGCGGCAGGTCGAGCGCGCCCGCCAGCACCAGCGGCGCCTCGTCCAGGGCGCCGAGGGCGGTGATGCGCGGCAGGACCAGCGCCGCGCCGTCGGTGACGCGCAGGAAGGCCTCGGCCATGGCGCGGGCGGCGCGGCGGGTCGGCAGCAGGATCATCCCGCGCGCCGTCGCCAGCGGGTCATCATGTCCGGCGCGGTCCAGCCAGGCGCGGGCCAGCAGGTCGAGGAACGGGGCGTCGGGAGGGAGGGTGAAGAGGTTCATCCGCCGGACCCGTAGAGGTCGGTGGCGCGGCGGCCGCGAAGGAACGCCTCGGTGGCGGCGAGATCGGCCGGGGTCGAGAGATGGAACCACAGCCCGTCATGCACCACCGCGCGCAGCCGGCCGGCGGCGAGGGCGCGGTCCCAGGCGTGGTTCATGCCGACCGGCCCGGCGGGAAGATCGTCGAGCAGGGCGGGGGCGATCAGCTGCACCCCGGCGAAGAGGTAGGGGACGATCTCGCCATGGGCGCGCCGGCGCGGCACGCCCCAGGCATCGAGGGCGAAATCCCCGCGCCCGGTTTCGCCGGCCACCTGGGCGGCGCGGACCAGCAGCAGCACCGCATCGGCCCCGCCCGCGGCAAAGGTGGCGGCGAGCCGGGCCAGCGCCGGGGTGGGGCCGTCCAGCCAGAAGGCATCGCCGTTGATGACGTAGAACGGATCGGCGGCGAGGAAGGCGCGGGCGGCGCGCACCCCGCCGGCGGTGTCGAGCAGGGTGGGTTCGGGGAACAGCCTGGTCGCCGGCGGGGCGGCGCGGGCGGCGAGCGCGGCGGCCACCTTGTCCGCGCGCCAATGGGCGTTGACCGCGACCTCGGTCACCCCCGCCGCTGCCAGCCGGTCGAGCGCGTGGTCCAGCAGCGACCGCCCGGCCAGGCGCAGCAGCGGCTTGGCGGTCGTTTCGGTGAGCGGGCGCATCCGGGTGCCGAGCCCGGCGGCGAGCACCATCGCGCGGGTGGGCGTGATCCGGCGCGGCGCCGGGTTGGCGCGGAGTGGCGGGGGGATCCAGCGATCCAGTGCGGCGGCGAGCGGGGCTGCCGCCGGATGCGCCAGCGCGCGCGCGAGCAGGCGCCAGCTGCGCGGCCCATGCGCCAGATAGGCCGGGCGATGATCGCGCCGCGCCAGCCGTACCCATTGGGTGGCGACGCGCAGATGCCGCTGGGCGGCGCAGATCGCCGCGGCGCGGGCGAATTCCTCGGCATCGAGGTCGGGCCGGGCCGCCAGCAGCCGGGCGGTGGCGTGCGCGCGCAGATCGTCGGGCAGGTCGCGCCGCGCGTCCTCGACCAGCGAGATCAGGTCGTAGGCGGGGTGGCCGATGGCGGCGGACTGGAAATCGAGGATGCCGATATTGGCCGGCGCCGGCCGCTCGGGCAGGGCGATCAGGTTGCCGACGAAATAGTCGCGATGGGTGAAGCCGCGCGGGCCGGTGGCGAGCGGGGCCAGGGTTTCGGCCAGGGCGGCGGCGAGATCGGCGCGGGCCTCGGCGGGCGGGGCGGCGCCGAAGACCTCCGGCCACCACCAGTCGAGCAGCGGGTTGAGGGTAGCCGCTCGCATCGCCGCCGGGTCCCACGACGGCAGGTCCGGGGGTGGGGCGGCGCGCTGCATCGCCGCCAGCGCGTCCACCGCGGCGTCGAACAGCGGCAGCTTGTCGCCGCCCTGATCGAGCCGGGTCGAGAGCAGGGCGTCGCCCAGGTCTTCCTCCAGCACGAGGCCGGCGGCGGGATCGGCGGCGAGGATCGCCGGGGCCGAGAGGCCGAGCCCCGCGAGATGCGCGGCGATGCGCAGGAACGGGCGGACATCCTCGGGCGGCGGGGCGTCCATCAGCACCGCCGGGCGCGGCCCGCCGGCGAGGCGGAGATAGCGACGGAAGCTGGCGTCCTGGGCCAACGGATGGGCGCGGGCGGCGGCGAAGCCGGCCCCGGCGAGGAAGGCGGCGATGGCGGCCGGACGGGCGCTCAAAGCCGGCCGTCCCAGCCGGTCAGGGTCAGGGCGCGGGTGGTCTCGTCAATCGGGACCAGGCGCAGGATCAGCGCGTCGGCAGGGCGGAACCGGCCGAGCCGGTCCGGCCATTCCACCAGCACGATGTCGGCCAGCGCTTCCTCGAACCCGAGCTCGGGCAGGGCGGCGGGGCCGTCCAGCCGCCAGAGGTCGAAATGGTGCACCGGCCCCAGTTTCGTCTCGTAGCTTTGCAGCAGGGTGAAGCTGGGGCTCGGTACCTCGAGCGTCGGGTCGCCGGCGGCGGCGCGCAGGAAGGCGCGGGCGAAGGCGGTCTTGCCGGCGCCGAGCGGGCCTTCCAGCAGGATCGCATCGCCCGGCCGGGCGCGGGCGGCGAGGCGGGCGGCGAGGGCTTCGGTGGCGGCGAGGCTGACGAGCGGCGCGGCCTCGGTCGGCTGGGTCATGGGCTTCCGCGGATTCCGGCGGCGCGCAGCATAGGACGGCGGCGCCGCCGGTCCAGCCGGTTAGGCGGCCTCCGCCTTCAGTACCAACCGCCCGGTGACCTGGCCGGCGCGCAGGCGCATCAGCGCGTCATTGGCCTGCGATTGCGGCACGGTGGCGACCGGGATCGGCGGCAGCTTGCCGTCCTGGGCCAGCTTCACCAGGGCACGCAGCTCCTTCGGGCTGCCGACATAGCTGCCGCGCACGGTCAGCGCGCGGATCGCCATCAGCGGCAGCGGCAGCATGAGCTCGCCGCCGAACAGCCCCACCTGCACCAGCCGCCCGCCCTTGCGCAGGGCGCCGAAGGCGAATTTCGCGGTTTCCGTGCCATTGACCAGATCCACCACCGCCAGCACCGGCCCGCCGGCGGCGGCCATGATCCGCTTGGCGACATCCGCCCCGTTGCCGTCCACCACCTGCGTGGCCCCTTCCTTGAGGGCGGCCTGGCGCTTCGCCTCGCTGATGTCCACCACGATGATGTTGCGGTGTTCCAGCGCCCGCAGCACGGCGATGGCGTTCATCCCGAGGCCGCCGGCGCCGACCAGCACGATCGGCTCGTCCGGCGGCAGCGGCATCACCTTCTGGATGGCGGAATAGACGGTGATGCCCGAGCAGGCATAGGTGGCGGCGATCGCCGGATCGAGCGCGCCGGGATCGACCAGGTGGCGCGGATGTGGGGCGATCACATGGGTGCCGTAGCCGCCGTTCTGATAGACGCCGAGGCTGCGCTGGTTGAGGCACATGTTGTCCTCGTCGGACCGGCAGGCCTCGCAGGTGCCGCAGCCGACCCAGGGGAAGACGATGCGCAGGTCGCCGGGCTTCACCCCGGTTGCTTCGGGGCCGAGCTTGACCACCCGGCCGACGATTTCGTGGCCCATCGCCAGCGGCAGGGTAACGCCGCGATCCTTGAGCGACATCTTCTGCCCGCCGCCGACATCGTAATAACCCTCCCAGATATGCAGGTCGGAGTGGCAGACGCCGCAATGGGTGACTTCCAGCAGGACCTGCGTACCGGTGGGTTCGGGGGTGGGGAGTTCGATCTCCTGCAGGGGCTTTCCGTTTTCGACCACGGCCCAGGCGCGCATCTTGGATCCTCCGGTTGCGACAACGGCGGTGGGATAAGGGCAAACGCGCGGCGGGGGAATGGGGGCGCCCCGACCGGAGCGCCCCTGAGAACGTCCCTTGGCCGGTCAGGCGGCGGGCACGAGACGGAGCGGCGCGCCCTTGCCGCGGATTTCCGCCTCCTCGAATTCGGCGGCGGTGATGGCGCGGTCGAGGGCGGCGCGCAGGGCACGGGCGGACGCGAGGGTGATCTCCACCCCCGCGCGGGCGCCGGGGTCGAGCGCCGCGTTGATGAAATCGAGCGTGATGACGTCACCCTCCGGGGCGTGGCGGGCGTGGTCGTAGGCGACCACGGCGGTGGTGAGCGGGAACCACGCATCGCCGCGCTTGGCCATGCCGCGCGCGGGGGCGATTTCGATGATCGAGGTGCACATGGGCCTGGCTCCTAATGCGCCAGATGCTTGCCGAGGAAGGCGAACACCTTCGACCAGCCGTCCATCGCCTGCTCCGGCCGATAGAGCGGGCGGTGCCAGTAGAAGAAGCCATGGCCGGCGCCGTCGTAGCGATGGAACTCGTGCGCCTTGCCGTGCTTCTTGAGTTCGGCCTCGTGCTGATTGACCTGTTCGGGGCTGGGGGCGCGGTCGTCGTTGCCGAACAGGCCGAGCAGGGGGCAGCAGAGGTCGCGGGTCATGTCGATCGGGGCGAGGGGGGTTTTGGCGTTGAGCTCTTCCGGCCCCATGACCACGCGCCCGCCCCAGAGTTCCACGCAGGCGTCCACGTCCTTGCGCTGGCAGGCGTAGATGAAGGCGTGCCGTCCGCCGGAGCAGGAGCCGAACACCGCGACCTTGCCGTTGTGGGTGGGCTGGGCGCGGGCCCATTTCACCGCCGCCTCGGTATCGCCCACCATTTGCGCGTCGGCGATGCCGCCCTCGGCGCGGACCTTGGCGGCGACGTCATCGGGGTTGGCCTCGCTGCCGCCTTCGCGGTGGTAGAGGTTGGCGCAGATGGCGAGGTAGCCGTGATGGGCGAAGCGGCGGGTGGTTTCGATGTAGAGTTCCGACCAGCCGGGCAGGTGGTGGATCAGCACCACGGCGGGGAACGGGCCGGGGCCGGCGGGTTTGGCGACGTAGGCGGTGATCGGCGTGCCGCCGGCGCCGTGGAGGGTGACGTTTTCGCAGGTCATGGCGCGGTAGAAGGACATCGGTGGTTTCTCCCTGAGATGAGTTTGATTGCATCCATCGGGCAGGCGCGGTCTGGAGGCGGCTAGCGGGGATGCGCCGGGGCCCGTGGGTGATGCGCGGGGAGTATCGGGCGATCAGGGGGGTGGTGCCAAGGGGACGGGTTTGCGGGGGGGCGTTGGCGTGGCGCATCATGGCGCCCGGTCGGGGCAGGGGACGCCGATGTTGATGAGCGACGAGCGCATATTGGTGAGCCATGTCGGCAGCCTGCCGCGGCCGGACAGCCTGTCCGACCTGCTGATCCGCCAGGAGGCCGGGGAGGCGATCGATACCGCCGAACTCGCCCGGCAGGTGGAGCGGGCGACCGCGCGGGCGATCGTGAGGCAGGTGGCGGCCGGGGTCGATGTGGGCAATGACGGGGAACAGTCGCGGGTGGGGTTTCAGACCTATGTGCCGCGCTGCCTGTGCGGGTTCGGCGGCGAGTCCCGCCGGCCGCAAGCGCGGGATCAGGGCGCGTTCCCCAGCTATGTCCGGCAGGCGGCGGCGCGGTTTCCGCATATGGCCCGCGCGATGAACGCGCCGGCCGCGGTGGCGGAGGTGCGGTATGTCGATGGCGCGCCGATCCGGGAGGATGCGGCGCGGCTGCGGCGCCTGGGCGGCGGGTTTCTTGAATGTTTCATGACCGCGCCGTCACCGGGGATCGTGGCGACGACCATGCTGGATCAGCATTACGGCAGCCACGAGGCCTATCTGATGGCGCTGGCGGCGGCGCTGGCCGGGGAGTACCGGGCGATCCACGAGGCCGGGCTGGTCTTGCAGATCGATGCGCCGGATCTGGCGATGGAGCGGCACCGGTTCTTCGACGGTCTTTCGGATGCCGAGTTCCTGCGTCGGGTGGAACTGCACGTGGCGGCGATCAATGCCGGGATCGCGGGGATTCCGCGCGAGCGGGTCCGGCTGCATGTGTGCTGGGGCAACAATGACGGCCCGCATATCCATGACGTGCCGATGGCGGTGATTCTGCCGGAACTTTACCGCGCCGAGGTGGGGGCGCTGTCGATCGAGTTCGCCAATCCGCGGCATCAGCACGAGTACGAGGCGCTGCGGGCGAACAAGCTGCCTTCGCATATGCTGCTGATGCCGGGGGTGCTGGATACGACCACCAATATCGTGGAGCATCCGGAGGTGGTGGCGCGGCGGCTGGCGGAGGCGGTGGCGGTGGTGGGGGACCGGGAGCGGGTGATCGCCGGAACGGACTGCGGCTTTGGCACGTTTGCCGGCCGTGAATATGTGGCGGAGGAGATCGTCTGGGTGAAGCTCGCCGCGGCTGCCGAGGGGGCGCGCATTGCGTCGCGCCGGTTGTGGGGGCGGGCCCCAGAAAAGGAGTAGGGTTGTACAGAGATGGTAATCGCCTGACAGTCGCCGCCTCTGGCTGGCGGGTCAGGCGGCGGTTTTCAGGTCGGTCTTGTCCTCCTCCTTCTGGCTGGTCTTGGGGATGCCGTCCCGGAACGCCTTGGCGGGGGTCCGTCCGTTCATGCCGCGGCCCTGGTGCGGCCGCTTGGTGCTGTAGCTCACCAGGTAGGCATCGAGCACCGGCTGCATCTCCTCGATGGTCTCGAACCGGGTCCTGCGTCCCTCGACCCGGAAGTGCTCGTCGAGCAGGGTGCGGTGCAGCCGTTCGATGATGCCGTTGGACTGTGGCCGCCGAACCCTGGTGCGCTTGTGCTCGATCCCCTCGAGTTGGAGGAACAGCTCGTAAGGGTGCTGGTCTTCCCGGCCGCAGAATTCGCGGCCATCGTCGCTCAGCACGGCCGCGATGGCAGCACCATGCTGCTCGAAGGTCGGCAGCGTCCCAGGCCGGCAGCGAGGCTCCGCCCGCGCGAACCCGCCGGCATCCCGGCCCCTACGCGCCCTTCAACCCCAACAGCCCCTCCGCGTTCCGATACGCGATCTTCTCCCTATCCCCCTGCGCCACCGGCAGCGCATCCAGGAACCGCCGCCCCACCGCGTTGGGCGCGAACGGATAGTCCACCGAGAACAGGATCCGGTCCGCCCCGAAGG
>JAKBCO010000155.1 GCA_021807785.1 Pseudomonadota bacterium | reverse complement strand
CCGCTACCGCAGCCGGAGCCGGCCGGGCTGGTTGCTCTCCCTGTCCGCCTGGGAAGACGAGCGGGCGCTGGTGCGCTGGCGGGCGCATCCGGCGCATCACGCGGTGCAGGCGGATGGGCGGGCGCGGGTGTTCGCCGACTACCGGTTGCGGGTGGGGGAGGTGCTGACCGACAGCGCCCCGCCACCCGGGCGCGCGCCGGCGCCGTTCCGCCGAGATGCCACCGAAGCGGGCGGGCCGCGCGGGGCGCTGCTGGTGGCGCTGCCGGCGGCGGCGGCGATGCCGGAGTTGGGGGCGGCGGTGGCCGCGGAGCGGTTCGACGGCATCCTCGATCCGGTGGAGGGGCTGGTGCTGGGCTTCTATGCCGATCCGGCCGACGCGCCGGAGCCGACGGGGGGACGGTCCCGGCGGGTGCTGATCCTGCGCGATTACGGCATGACGGCGCGCGACGAGGCACCGCAGTTCCACCCCGGCCCGGGCTGATCAGCGCAGCCCCAGCCCGCGGGCGACGATCCCGCGCAGGATCTCGCGGGTGCCGCCGCGCAGGCTGAACGAGGGCGCGTGCAGGATCGTGTAGCCCAGCACGGCGGCGAAATCGCGGGTGGCGGCGAGGTCGGGTTCGGCCTCGATCAGGCTGCGGGCGATCTCGGGGATCTCCTGCTCCACCAGCGCGCCCAGGTCCTTGACCATCGCCGCCGGCAGCGCCGGGTTCTCGCCCGCTTGCAACAGCCCGGCGATGGCGCGCGACATCCGCCGCAGGACCACGATCCGCGCGCCGAGCCGCCCGAGCGCGATCCGCGCCGCCGGCGAGGGGGCCGGCCCCAGCGCGCGCACCAGCTCCACCAGCAGGGTGAAGGAGGAGAGGAAACGTTCCGGCCCGCTGCGCTCGAAGGCGAGCTCGCCGGTCACCTGCGCCCAGCCATCGCCCTCCCGGCCCAGGAGCGAGGTGGCCGGGAGCGGCGCGTCCTGGAAGGCGACCTCGTTGAAATGATGCTCGCCGGTCAGGGCCAGGATCGGGCGGATGGTGATGCCCGGGGTGGCCTTCAGATCGACGATGAACTGGCTGAAGCCGGCGTGCCGGTCCTCGCCGGCGCCGGTGCGGCAGAACAGGATCATGTAGTGCGAAAACTGCGCGTGCGAGGTCCAGACCTTGGTGCCGTTGACGATGTAGCGATCGCCGTCGCGGACGGCGCGGGTGCGCACCGAGGCGAGGTCGGAGCCGGTGTCGGGCTCGCTCATGCCGATGCAGAAATAGCATTCGCCGGCGGCGATGCGGGGCAGGATGTCCTGCTTCTGTGCCTCGGTGCCGTAGCGCAGGATGGCGGGGCCGGACTGGCGATCGGCGATCCAGTGCGCGCCCACCGGGGCGCCGGCGGCCAGCATCTCCTCGGTCAGCACGTAGCGTTCCAGCTGGCCGCGTTCGGCGCCGCCGTAGCGCCGCGGCCAGGTCATGCCGATCCAGCCGCGGGCGCCGAGGGCGCGGGAGAAATCGGGATCGACCCCGGTCCAGCTTTCCGCGCGCAGCCGCGGCGGGCGGGCGGCGAGCGCGGTGGCGAGGAAGGCGCGGATCTCGGCCCGCAGCGCCTCGGCCGCGGGCGAGGCGGGTGGGGATGGGAAGGCGAAGGCGGACATGGCATCTCCCCGGGCTGGTGGGATAATGTGGCGCGCGATGGCGCCGGTCCAGGCCGGCGCGGGGACAGGGGAGAGCGGGTCATGGAGTTTTTCGTCTGGTGCCGCGATCGGCCCGGTGCGGCGGCGCGGCGGCGGGAGCTGACCGAGGCGCACTGGGCCTATATGGACCGTTTCGCCGACCGCATGATCGCGCGCGGGCCGGCGCTGGGCGCGGACGGCGCGCCGATCGGCTCGATGCACATCCTCGATCTGCCGGATGCGGCGGCGGCGCGGGCGTTCGCCTTCGAGGAGCCCTACGCGAAATCCGGGGTGTTCGCCGAGGTGCTGGTCCGCCGCTGGGCGAACGCGCTGGGGCGGACGATGTGGGACTGGCCGGCCGATCCCGGGACGGACCGGCGTTTCCTGGTGATCGGCACCGCCCATCCGGGCATGACCGCGCGCCGGTCGGAGCTGCTGGGCGCGCATCAGGCCTGGCTGAACGATCCCGCGCGCGCCGGCGGCATCATCCTGCGCGGACCGCTGCTGTCCGATGACGGCGCCGAGTGGCTGGGCAGCGCGATGCTGCTGCAACAGCCGGATGCGGCGGCGGCGCGGGGCCTGTTCGAGGGCGAGCCCTATCACGAAGGTGGCCTCTACGCCGGGCTCGAGATTCTGCCCTGGCGCTTCGGTGGCAGGCACTGATGTTCCAAGAAACCGAATTTCCCCTGCTGGCAGACCGTGCCTGCGGCGGCTGCTCGGTCTGCTGCGTCCATCTGACGATCGAGGAGCCGGAGCTGATGAAGCCGCAGGGCTACCGCTGCCCGCACCTGGCGGACGCCGGCGGCTGCGGCATCTATCCGTCCCGTCCGCACACCTGCCGGGTGTATCACTGCGGCTGGCGGCGGTTGAAATGGGTGCGGGAGGTGCTGCGGCCGGACCGATCCCAGGTGCTGGTGAAGCTGCGCTCGGTGGGCAAAGGGGCCGAGGCGGTGCTGGCGGTGGATTTCCTGCTGCTGAGCAAGGCCGCGCTGAAGGCCGAGGGGCTGGCCGAGTCCATCGCCGCGGCGGTGCATTCGGGCGTGCCGGTGTTCCTGAGCATCCCCGGGCCGCCGGGCTATACCTCGGCCTCGGCGCGGGTGGACGGCGAACTCGGCGCCGCTGTCGCCGCGCGCGACAAGGCCGAGGTGCTGCGGATCCTGACCGAGCTGCACGAGGAAGGACGGGTGGGCAAGCGGGCCCCGATCCAGGTGGCGAAGAACGCGGCCGGGCAGCCGGTGATCGCGCTGGGAAAACCGCGGCGGATCGGACGGGGACGGCTCTCCCGCAGCTGACGTTTCAGGCGGGACCAGCCGGCTGACACCGGCGCAGGCTCCAATAGCGGGGCTGGCGGCCGGCGGCGCGGGCCTTCGCCTCGTAGCGCGTGGGCGGCCAGTCGGCGGGGCGTTCGGTCGTCGGTGGCGGGACCGCGAACCAGGGCTGGTCGGCCAGGGTGGCGGCGATCCAATCCTGATAGGTCGGATCGTCGCTGGCGATGCGCCATTCCGCCCCCGGGCCCAGGACGCGCGCGATCCCCTCCAGGGCGGCGGGGTGGACGAAGCGGCGGCGGGCGTGACGGGATTTCGGCCAGGGGTCGGGGAACAGCAGGAAGAGGCGGTCCAGGCAGGCATCCGGCAGGGCGCGAAGCAGGGCGCGCGCGTCCTCGGTCCAGAGAAGCAGATTGCCGGGCAGCGGGGCGGTGGCCGGATCGGCCGGGTCCGGGCAGAGGCGGGAGAGCAGGGCGCAGATGCCGTTCTCGAACACCTCGGCGGCGATCAGCCCGATCTCGGGGTGGGTGGTGGCGATGGCGTGCGCGTGCTCACCGCCGCCGAAGCCGACTTCCAGCCACAGCGCGGCCGGGGGGGCGGCGAAGGCGTGCGCGGGGTCGGCGGCGGCTGCGGCCGGGAAGGCGAGGCGCGGCAGGGCGCGCTCCAGCAGCAGGCGCTGGCGCGGGCGCAGCTTGTGGCCGCGGGCGCGGCCGTAGAGGCGCTCGGCCGGCGGCTTCAGCGCCCGAATGCCGCCCGCAGCGCCGGCACCAGGTCGGTCTTTTCCCAGGTGAAGGTGCCCAGATCGGGATCCGGGTCGCGTCCGAAATGTCCATAGGCCGAGGTGGCGGCGTAGATCGGGCGGTTCATCTGCAGATGCTCGCGGATGCCGCGCGGCTTGAGGTCCATCACCTCGCGCAGGACTTTCTCGAGCCGCGATTCGTCGATGTCGTGTCCGGTGCCGTGCAGATCGACATAGACCGAAAGCGGGTGGGCGACGCCGATGGCATAGGCGATCTGCAGGGTGCAGCGATCGGCGAGGCCGGCGGCGACCACGTTCTTCGCCAGATAGCGGCAGGCATAGGCGGCCGAGCGATCGACCTTGGTCGGGTCCTTGCCCGAGAACGCCCCGCCGCCATGCGGGGCGGCGCCGCCATAGGTATCGACGATGATCTTGCGCCCGGTGAGGCCGCAATCGCCGTCCGGGCCGCCGATCACGAATTTGCCGGTGGGGTTGACGTAGAACTCGCGCTCGGCCGGCATCCAGCCGCGCGGCAGGGTGTCCTCGACCAGCGGCCAGAGCATCCGCTTGATCTCGGACTGATCGAGGCTTTCGGCGTGCTGGGTGGAGACCACGACGGAGGTGGCGCCGACCGGCTTGCCGTCCACGTAGCGCAGGGTGACCTGGCTTTTGGCGTCCGGCAGCAGGCCGGCAACCTTGGGGTCGCGGGCGCGGCGGAGTTCGCTGATCCGGCGCAGGATCAGATGCGCGTAGTAGAGCGGGGCCGGCATCAGCGCCGGGGTCTCGCGGCAGGCGTAGCCGAACATCAGGCCCTGGTCGCCGGCGCCTTCGTCCTTGTTGCCGGCGGCGTCCACGCCCTGGGCGATGTCGGCCGACTGGGCGTGCAGGTGGCAGGCGATGTCGGCGGCCTTCCAGGAGAAGCCGTCCTGGTCGTAGCCGATGTCGTGGATGGCCAACCGGCAGAGATGGGCGAGATATTCCGGGGTGACGGTGTCGGGGCCGCGGGTCTCCCCGGCGAGCACCACGCGGTTGGTGGTGACCAGGGTTTCGCAGGCGACGCGCGCGTAGGGGTCGGCGGCGAGGAAGGCGTCCAGCACCGTGTCGCTGAGCCGGTCCGCGACCTTGTCGGGATGGCCTTCGGAGACGGATTCGGAAGTGAACAGGTAATCGCCGGAATCGCGCATGGCCTGGTCCTGGAATCGAGCGTGGCGGGAGGGCCCCGGGTGGGCGGTTCAGGGCTTGGGGCGGCGGGTGATTGGCGGAAAGCGGCGGTGGGGTCAAGGCAGGGCGCGCGGGGGCCGGCGGATATTTCCGGTTGCGGGGGGAGCGGAAGCGGGTAAAAAGGGGGCAACGGCGGATGCCCGGGGCGATTGTCTCGACGATCTCGGGGACGACGTGTTGGAGGGTGCGAGCGATGTCTGAGACACTGCAAAACACGCGGTCGGAGTGGGTCGAGCGCGTGCTCGGCGTGCGAGTGACCGGTAACACCGGGGCTTCGGGCTCCGGCGAGTTCAAGCGCCAATGGCAGCAGAGCTACGCGGCCTGGCAGACCGCGGTCGAAGCGGTGGACGCGCAGATGGAGGCGCTCGGGAAGGCGTGTCGGGGGACGCAGGACCCGTGGCTGGTCAATATCGCCGATCGCGGTCTGCCGGCGGTGACCGGCAATTTCAAGACACCGCTGATGGCGGCGTGTTTCGAGGTCACCCAGGCAGCGCCGGACAAGCTCGCCGGTCCGGCGGCGAAGGCGCGCACGGCACTGGCGAATTTCGCGAAGCATATCGCGACCGATCCGCAGGTGGCCGGGTGCGACGGCAACCCGCTCGGCGTCACGGTCAGTATTCGCGCGACGCTCGGTCCGGCGCTGAAGGCGCTGAACGACGCGCTGCATCTCGTTCGGTAAAATCCATCCTGCCAGGGGGAATTCTCGGATGTCGTTTTCAATCCTTGACAAGTTCAAGTCGCTGTTTATGGACGAGCAGCCGAAGGACTACCACCTGTGGGAAGAGCAGCGCGACGTCGGCAAGGTTTCGGCGAAAGTCCAGAAAGGAGGCGAGTTTCTCCGCGAGCTTCGGGGTGACAGCGTGATCCAGCCGCTGATGGGCTTTCGCAAGGAGATCGATCAGCTGCAATTCACCGTGCTCCACATGATTCCCCGCTGGCAGCAGACCGAGGCGGGCGAGGTCAGGAAGGCGATCGAGGGAGTCAGGAAGCAGGTCGAAGATATCAGTGTGCGGATGGCGGACGTCCATGAACAGATTCTAAAGAAGTCGGATAGTGAGCAGTCAGATGATCAGCGAGAGCAGTTCGATCAAGCTTATGTCGACATTCAGGGGATTCGAAAGACACTCAGAGACGAACTCGCGGCGTTGGATGACCGCAAGGATCTCAAGATCGGTGAGGGATCGGACTTCGTAGACCACGGGCTCAAGCAGGGCTGGGTTCCGGACGGAGAAGGCAAAGGCGGGGGTACGTTCCAGTATCAGAGCGAAGAAGAGTGGGAGAATCTGAAGAAGCGCGGAGTCAAGCAGGATCTGGAACCAACAGCAATACCTATGAAGGTCGTATCCGAGGGCGCCAACAAGGTCCATTTGCGTGATGGCCAGGATCTGAATAAGGCCCAGCAACGGCTCGGCAAGGAGCGCGAGACGTCGGAGAAACTCCGCAAGGATATGAACGATACGATCAAGAAGCGACTGAAGACGGACGGGCCGGTCGCGCAAGGTATCGTCAATAATTCTGATTTTGCTAAGAAACTGGCGGGCTTGTTGAAGGACCCGAGTATCAAGCCCGAAGACTTGTTGAAGGATCATCCTACGGGTCGGATAAACGATAAGGGCGAGGACATCAAGGAGGATGGAATCCTCAAGCGTATCATCGGCAATATCGACGGCCAGGGGCAATTCTCCAAAGACGACCCGACCGAGGTCGCGGACGGGATCGAGGCGATCTCTGAGCGCATTGTGAAGGGCGATAAACTCGAGAATGAGGATGCTAACAAGATACAGCAGTTCATCTCCTGCTTCGTTGACGGCCTGACCGAAGTCAACGAGAAGAATAAATCGGCGCAGGACCAGTTCGAGCTTTTGTGGCCCAAACTGGAGAAGGCCTTCGACCTCAAGGAGGCGGACAAGGCCAGGCTCATGGAGCGCGTGCAGGTTTACAAGAAACTGGCCGGAGGGCTGGCCGATACCGAGGGGTCAGGCAAGGGAACCCGGAAGAAATTCACCCGCGAAGGAAAGATGACGGAAGGGAAGAACACGATCGATGATCCCGAAGCCCTGATCGCGAACGATATCTCTGGCTCCATGCACTCCCAATTCTTGGCCATGGAGATCGCCGAGACCCTGTCTGGCAAGATGAAGGACGAAAAGGATAATCTGATCCCGCCGGGGTTCAAATCCGCTGGTGAATCGGTCCAGATCAAGGAAAAGGACGTACTCGATGCCCGCATGATCGATGCGCTGACGATGACCGCCGGTGGTAAGCATAAGGGTGGCAAGCTCGACGGCAAGGACAGGGTGATGCATACCGCCTATGAGATGATCAACGGCTCGCAGGCGATCACCGGTCTCGCCAACAAGGTCTCACAGGCAACCGCTACCGAGGTCATGGAACTGCTCAAGGACGGCAAGAGCTTCTCGCAGGCGATGGAGGAGGCCCTGCCGGACGAGGTGTTCCCGTGGCAACTGGACAGCGCTGCCACGGTCAACAAACGCGCGACCAGTGCGCTGGAAAAGGCCAGCAAGGAACCGGTGAAGGAGGCGAACACGACCGCCGGCGATCCGGTGTTCGCGGCGGTCGAGAAACTGGTTGACGACGTGCTGTGGATGGCGACCGACCTCGATGGCCCGTCGAAGGACGACGTGCTGAAAATCAGGGAAGCCCTGGAAAAGAAAACCGAATTCACCGTCGCGCTCAAGGATCACTTCAAAAAGGCCGACTTCAACTGGAAATGACCCGCTCGCGCGGGTGAACGCCCCCATGCGATCCGGCCGCGGCGCGCGCCCGAGGCCGGTTTGGCAGCCCCCGCCCGCCATGCCACCCTGCCCCGCGTCAGCCGATATCAGGGGAGGGAACCCGCATGAGCATCCGTTTCGACAACCGAGTTGCCATCGTCACCGGCGCCGGCGCCGGGCTCGGCCGCTGCCACGCCCTGCTGCTGGCCGCCCGCGGCGCCCGGGTCGTGGTCAACGATCCGGGCGGGGCGGTGGACGGGCGCGGCGGCGCCCATGCCGCGGCCGACCGTGTGGTGAAGGAAATCCGAGCCGCCGGCGGGCAGGCGGTCGCCAGCTACGACAGCGTCGCCGACGAGCATGCCGCCCTGCGCATCGTCGCCACCG
>JAKBCO010000154.1 GCA_021807785.1 Pseudomonadota bacterium | reverse complement strand
TGAGCATCGACGGGGCGGAAATCCTCCAGCATTTCGCCGAGCACGACCACGCCACCCATCGCGACAACAACCTGCGCGCCGCGGTGGTGCATGTGGTCGCCGACGCGGCGGTCTCGGTGCTGGTGATCCTGGGTCTCACCCTCGCCTGGGCCTTCGGCTGGGTCTGGATGGACCCGGTGGCGGGGCTGGTGGGGGCGGCGGTGATCGCCTCCTGGGCGGTCCGGCTGGTCCGCGACACCGGCGGCATCCTGCTCGACATGCAGACCGACCCGCGCACCGAGGCGGCGATCCGCGAGGCGGTGGCGGCGGAGGGGGACCGGCTGGTCGATCTGCACCTGTGGCGGCTGGGGCCGGGGCATCTCGGCGCCATCGTCGCGGTGGAATCGGTGGCGCGGGATGCCGCCTTCTACCACGCGCGGCTGGGCGGGATCGGTGCGGTCTCGCACCTGACAGTGGAGGCGCGTCAGCCGGTGGCGCCGCGCCGATAGCTGGCGAAGCGCTGCATCGCCGCCGTCACCTCCGCCGCGGTCAGCACCCGCACCGTCCCCGCGGCGCGCGCCAGCAGGTACTGCCGGGCGAGGGATTCCAGCACGATCGCATCCGCCAGCGCCGCTTTCAGATCCGGGGCATGGACGATCACCCCATGATTGGCGAGCAGGCAGGCGCGCCTGCCATCCAGCGCCGCCACCGCCGCGCGGGCGAGTTCCGGGGTGCCGAAGGTCACGTAGGGCGCGCAGCGGATCTCGGCGCCGCCGAACGCCACCACCATGTAATGGAACGCCGGAATCGGCTGGCCCAGGCAGGCGAGCGCGGTGCCGGCCTCGGCATGGGTATGGATGATGGCGCCGGCTGCGGGGAAGGCGCGATAGATCGCCCGGTGCATCGGCGCCTCGCTGGAGGGCACGCCGCCGGTCACGCGGCCGTTCTCGGCCAGCCGCACGATCCCGGCGGCGGTCACCGCCCCCGCTTCGACGCCGGAGGGGGTGATGAACATCCCGCCCCGCACGCGCAGCGAAACATTCCCCGCCGAGCCGGGGGTGAAGCCGCGCCGGCCGAGTTCCCGATAGGCCGCCGCCACCGCCGCCCGTTCACTCACATCAGGAACACGCCCTTGCCGGTCGTCTGCTGGTCGAACAGACGATAGGCTTCCTCGGCCTGTTCCAGCTTCCAGCGATGGGTGAAGAGCTGATCGACGGCGATGTTGCGCTCGACGATGAAGCGCGCGCACTCCGCCTGGCCGATCACCGAGAAGGTCCAGGACCCGATCATCGTCAGCTGCTTGCGCAGGATGTCGGGGCTCACGTCGATGGTGACATTGTTGCGCTCGCCGACGAAGCACATCGTGCCCCAGACCTTGGCGCTGCGGATCGCCGCGATCCGCCCCTCCGGCGCCGAGGACGTGTCCAGCGTGCAATCCGCGCCCCGCCCATGCGTCAGGTCCTTGATCGCCGCCACCGGGTCGTTGGAGCGCGAGTTCACCACCTCGTCGGCGCCGAACTCCTTCGCCCGCGCCAGCCGCTCGGGCGAGATGTCGAGCGCGATCACCCGCGCCCCCATCGCCTTCGCCAGCTGAGTGCCAGAGAGCCCCACCGGCCCCTGGCCGAAGATGGCGATGGTATCGTTGCCCGAGAGATTCATCCGCCGCAGCGCGCCCCAGGCGGTGCCGGTGCCGCAGGAGATCGCCGCCCCCGCCTCGAACGAGAGCTCGTCGGGCAGCGCGACCAGCGTGTTGGCCGGCACCTTCAGGTATTTCGCGTGCCCGCCATGGGCGTTGTTGCCATAGACCTTGACCGGCACACGCTGGCACAGCTGCTGCCAGCCGGAGCGGCAATGCTCGCAATGCGCGCAGCCCTGGTAGTGATGCACCATCACCCGCGCGCCGATCGTCGCATCCGCCGCGGCCACGCCGGGCCCCACCGCGGCGACGATGCCGCAGGGCTCGTGCCCGCCGATCACCGGGTCCGGGTTGGCCGGCAGGCCGCCCACGCTCTCCTTCACCCCCTTGGGGCGGCGATACTGGTGCAGGTCGGAGCCGCACATGCCGGAGGCTTTCATCTCCAGCACCACCTCGCCCGGCCCCGGGGTGGGGTCGGGGAAGGTCATCAATTCGAGCTCGCGCCCGCCGGTGAACACCACGCCTTGCATGTCGGTTTCTCCTTACGTGTCAGCGGGCCGGGGTTTCCGGCGTCGGGAACAGCAGCGGGAAGGCGCTGTGGACATGCGGCGCGGCGACCGACGGCGCTTCCCGGAACAGATGGTCGGGGCGGAGCGCGGAGAGCCTGGTCACCCCGAGCAGGGCCATGGCGATCATGGTCTCCTGCTCCAGCAGTTCCAGCACCCGGCGCACGCCGGCGGCGCCATCGGCGGCGAGGCCGTAGCAGTAGAGCCGGCCGATGCCGACCGCGTCGGCCCCGAGCGCGATCGCCTTCACGAGATCGGTGCCGCGGCAGAACCCGCCATCGATCACCACCCGGGCGCGGCCGTGGACCGTCTCGATCACCTCGGGCAGCACATCCATCGCCCCGCGCCCATGGTCGAGCTGCCGGCCGCCATGGTTGGAAACGAAGATGCAATCGACGCCCAGGTCGCACGCCGCCTCGGCGTCCTCGGCGGTGGCGATGCCTTTCAGGATCAGCGGGATTTTGTGCTTTTCCTTGAAACGGGCGACGTTGCGCCAGCTCCAGCCGGCCTGGTACTCGTGGCCAGTGGCGGCGGCGCGCCAGGGCTTGACGAAGCGGGCGGCGATGTCGCGTTCGCGGCGCGAATAGGCGGCCGAGTCCACGGTGACGGCGAAGGCGTCGTAGCCGGCCGCGACCGCGCGTGCGACCACCGCGTCCACCCAGGCATCATCGCCGCGGACGTAAAGCTGGAACACCTTGGGGCCGGGTGCGGCGGCGGCCGATTCCTCGAGGCCGGGCCTGGTCACCGAGCTCACCATGATCGGCACGCCGAATTCCGAGGCGCCGCGGCCGGCCTCGGCGGCGCCGCCGGGGTGGAAGGATTCCAGCGACCCGACCGGGCAGAGGAACACCGGCAGCCGCAGCTTCATGCCGAGCCAGCCGCCGGAGGCGTCCACATGCGCCACGTCGCGGCAGACCCGGGGGCGGAAGGCGATGCGGTCCAGCGCCGCGCGGTTGCGGCGCATGGTGGTTTCGGTCTCGGTGGCGCCGATCAGGTAGCCCCAGGTGTTGTCGCTGAGCTTGGCGCGCGCCGCGGGGATGAACTCGTGCAGGGTCTGGTAATCGCCTTCGGGGTCGGCGAGATGGGGGGCCAGGGCCATGGGGGTTCCTCCGCGCGTTCGGCGCGCATCTGGCCCGGGGGCGGGGGCGCGCGCAAGGGGTGGGGAATCGGGCGCATCCGTTGCCCGGGCTGTCTCCGATGGCGGCAGGAAGACCGCGGGCAAGACGCGGCCAGTCCAGGTCGATCCGCAAGACGTCTCGGTCGCGTCACTCGGTCGCGCGCGGCCGACGCAGGGGATGCAGCGCGCGGATCGGCACCAAGCCGACTCCGGTCCGAGTTCGGACCGACCGGCGCCCCCTCACCTCCGCCGCGCCAGCACCTCGATCGCGCAGAGCCGCCCCTCCGCCAGCCCGCGCGCGGAATTGCGCTGACGCTCCACGATCGCCTCGCCCACCAGCACCCCCATCCCCAGCCGCGGCCGGCCAGAGGCACGCAGCGCCTGGTTGAACGCCACGATCTCCGCCGACACGTCGTGGAAGGCCAGGATCGCGAACCCGGCGGCTTCCAGCTCGGCGCGGGTCGCCTCCGGGGTGGACAGAAAACTGGTCTCCGGCCCCGCCGCCCAGGGCAGCGGATAGGCGGGCGGTCCGGCCGGGCCCGAGGTCAGGTTGGACAGCGCCAGCACCCCGCCCGGGCGCAGTACCCGCCGCGCCTCGGCATACACCGCCGCCTTGTCCGCGATGTTCATCACCACGTTCTGCGAATAAGCGCGAACGAAGGCGGCGTCCGGCACCGGGAGCGCGAGCGCGCTGCCTTCCAGGAACCGCGCCGTCCCGCTTTGCCCGGTGGCGGCGGCAAGCGCGGTGGCGGCGGCGACGAAATCGGGCGTCAGATCCACCCCGGTCACCAGGCAGCCGGTGCGGGCAGCGATCCAGCGCGCCGGCCCGCCGATGCCGCAGCCGATATCCAGCACCGCCTCACCCGGCTGCGGGTCCAGCAGCCGGCACAGCGCCTCGGTCGCCGCGACGCCGCGGGAGTGGAAGTGATCGAGCGGCGCCAGCGCCTCCGCGCTGACCGGCGTATCCGGCCCCGCCACCTCGGCCAGCGCGGCCAGGATGCGGGGGGCGATGTCGGCACGCGCGTAGTGGGAAATGACCGCGTCGGCGACCGACATCACACCGCCTCCAGCGCCGGGCGGCGGTCGGCCCAGGGCGCGACCTGCTCGAACGCCGCCGCCGCGGCCAGCACGCCGGCATCGTCGAAGCGCCGGCCGACGATCTGCAAGCCCACCGGCAGCCCGGCGGCGGTGAACCCGCAGGGCACCGAGGCGGCCGGGTTCCAGGACATGTTGAACGGGTAGGAGAACTCGGCCCATTGCACCCAGTCCCACGCGTGCGCGGGCCAGCCGGCGGGGCTCAGCCGATCGGCGGGGAAGGCGGGCACCGAGACGGCGGGGGTCAGGAGCAGGTCCCAGCCCTCGAACCAGCGATGGATGGCGGTGATGTAGGCGTGCTTGCGCTCGCGGGCGAGCTGGTAGGCCTCCAGGCCGACCGCCTGACCGGCGCGGATGCAGGCGACGAGGCCGGGGTCCATCCGGCTCTCCCACTCCGGCAGCTTCGCCGCGAGCCGGGTCAGATGGGCGGGCCAGAACAGGCGGATCAGCTCCGGCCCGAGCGGGCCCCAGGGGATCGGCACCTCCTCCACTTCGGCGCCGAGATCGGCGAAGCGGCGCGCCGCCGCCGCCACCAGGGCCGCCACCTCGGGGTCCACCCGCGCATGACCCAGATCGGGCGAGTAAGCGACCCGCAGGCCGCGCACGCCGCGCGCCAGCGCCGCGCCGTAATCGGCCGGCCAGGCCTCCAGGGTGGTATGGTCGTCCGGATGCGGCCCCGACATCACCCCCAGCATCAGCGCCGCATCCGCCACGGCGCGGGTCATCGGCCCGTTATGGGAGGTGTAGTCGCCGGTCGAGACCGGATAGGCCGGCACCCGCCCGAAGCTCGGCTTGAGGCCGAACACGCCGCAGAAATGCGCCGGCATGCGGATCGACCCGGCGCCGTCGCTGCCCTGGTGCAGCGGCCCGAACCCGGTCGCCGCCGCCGCCCCGGCGCCGGCCGAGGAGGCGCCGGCGTTGTAGCCATGCTTCCACGGGTTGTGAGTGATTCCGGTCAGCGGCGATTCGCTCACCCCCTTCCAGCCATATTCGCTGGTGGTGGTCTTGCCGATCACGATCGCGCCGGCCGCCCGCAGCCGGGTCACCATCGGCGTGTCCTCGGCCGGCTGATGATCCTTCAGCATCCGGGTGCCGAACTGGGTGGGCATGTCGCGGGTGATCGCGAGATCCTTGATGGTGACCGGAATCCCGTGCAGCGGGCCGATCGGGCCGGGGCCCATCAGCGCGGCCTCGGCCCGGCGCGCGGCGTCCATCGCCGGGTCGGCGGCCAGATGGGCGAAGGCGTTCACCCGACCGTCATGGGCGGCGATGCGGCCCAGCACCGCCTCCATCAGGCTCACCGGGGAGAGCTTCCGGGCGCGGATCAGCGCGGCGAGTTCGGTCGCCGGCGTGAAGCAGAGATCGGTCATCGTTCCCCCTGGCATCAATAGGTGGCGCGCCCGCCGGAGACGTCGAAGGCCGCCCCGGTGGAGAAACTCGCTTCCGCCGACGCCAGGAAGCAGACCATGGCGGCGACCTCCTCGATCAGCCCGAACCGGCCGAGCGGGATTTTCGAGAGCATGAAGGCGACGTGCTCGGCCGACATCTGGTCGAAGAGCGCCGTCTTGACCGCCGCCGGGGCGACGCAGTTGACCCGGATGCCGGTCCCGGCCAGTTCCTTGCCCAGGGATTTGGTGAGGCCGATCACGCCCGCCTTGGAGGCCGAATAGGCCGCCGCGTTCGGGTTGCCCTCCTTGCCCGCCACCGAGGCGATGTTGACGATCCGCCCGTAATCGTTGCGCTGCATGACGGGAACCACGGCGCGGTTGGTCAGGAAGACGCCGGTCAGGTTGACCTCGATCACCCGCCGCCAGGCCTCCACCGGATAGCTCGCCACCGGGGCGTTGGGCCCGGTGATGCCGGCCGAGGCCACCAGGATGTCGATCCGCCCCAGCGCGGCTGCGGTGGCGGCGGCGGCTTCGGTGACGGCGGCGGCATCGGTCACGTCCAGGGTCTGGCGATGGTCGGCCGGGGCGGCGGCGAGCGCCGCGGCGTCGGCATCCCAGAGCGCGATGCGGGCGCCCTCGGCGGCGAGGCGGGCGGCGATGCCGGCGCCGATCCCGGCGGCGCCCCCGGTAATGACGGCCACCTGGCCGGCGAAGCGCTGGGTCATGCCTGGGTCCTGCTGCAATGGGCGGGCTTATCAAACGCGGCGGGATGGCGGGGGGCAAGGGGGGAGGGGGGTGGTGGGAGTGTTATTTCTATACAGTAATGTTATCGGCGTGCGCTCGCGCGTCGGGCGGAGCCGCGTGCGTCACCCTCGCAACGGCCGGTGGATCGGCAGCCTGGCCGTCCGCACCGGGTGCTTGTCGTGGTTCCAGTACTTCCGTCACGCGCGCGCGTTCCGCTGGAACGGGTGGTCGGGGAAGATGCGGAACCGCCGCGGCACCTGCTCCTGCGTCATCGTCAGGCGCGCCGCGGCGCACCGAGGGCGACGATGCGGATGCGCGGGGCGCCGGTCGGCGCCAACCCGGCACCGCGGGCGGGGTTTCCCGGAGACGGCTCGCCGCCCCGGGGATCACCGTCATCCTGCCCCGCCGCGACCGACGCGGAGCGGGAGATCGAACGGGCCGAGGGGGCCGCGGCCAGCGGAGAAGCAACCGGCGGAGCGGCAGGTGATTTCCGAAACCGGATCATACCGGTTGCGATGCACGTCCGCTGGCATGTAGCATGGTTTCCACGCGGCCGGACCGGCTGATGACCGCGGGTTGTCGATTGTGATGATCTCGCCCGCCACCATGACTTCACCCGAGGGGAGGAAAACGATGAGCGGCCCATATACCGGCGCCTGCTTCTGCGGCGCGGTCGAGCTTCGTGTCAGCGGCGAGCCCACCGCAATGGGCTACTGCCATTGCCGGTCATGCCGATCCTGGTCGGGTGGCCCGGTCAACGCCTTCACGCTGTGGGCACCGGAGGCGGTGGAGGTGACCAAAGGTGCCGGGAACGTCGCCACCTACCACAAGACCGACATGAGCCATCGCCAGTTCTGCCGGCTCTGTGGCGGCCATCTGATGACCGCGCACCCGCCGTTGAAGATGATCGACGTCTATGCCGCGACCATTCCCGATCTCGTGTTCGTCCCGCAGGTGCATGTCAATTATGCGGAGACCGTGCTGCCGATCCGCGACGGGTTGCCGAAGTTCAAGGATTTTCCCTCCGAGTTCGGCGGTTCGGGCGAGATGGCTACGGAATAGGCCGGGCTGGGCGAGCGCGTCGGGCGCGCGCGCGGACGGCGACCGCGACACGGGACAGGCGCGACACGGGACAGGCGGACCTGCAAGGCACGGTCGCCATGTGCGCGAGGGCGAGCGGGGTTGAGCGTTCCGACACACCGGTGACACCGCCTTGGCTGGCTGGCCGGCCAAGGCGGTGTCGATGCCGCGGCAGGCGTGTTCGGCCATGGACGAAAATCTGCGCTTCATCGCGCGCCTGCCGATGGGGAGAGCATGAGCGACCGCTGCCGCGCCGGCTTGGCGCCGTGCTCTTGCCGCCCTGGGGAGGTTTCAGGCCGGGACGAGGAAACGGCGCCCAGCCGAGCCAGGAAACATCGGAGGACGGCATGGGCGGGACACCGCGGCGACGGGTGTCTGCCCGCCCTTCGAGCACCTCGGACATGCGTCCG
>JAKBCO010000153.1 GCA_021807785.1 Pseudomonadota bacterium | reverse complement strand
GCGGGGGTGTTCGGCATCGGCCTCGATCCGCTGCGGGCCGAGGGGGTGGACAATCTGTTCCTGGCCGGGCGGACCATCGGGGCGGACGCCGCGGCCTATGGGTCGGTGCGGGTGATGGGGACGGGGTTCGCCACCGGGCACGCGGCGGGGGTGGCGGCGGTGCTGGGGGCGGAGGCCGCGGTGGTGCGGCGGGCGCTGGAGGGTCAGGGGGCGTTGCTTTGAGCCGCCGCCCGCAGCGTATCGCGCGACCAGACCCCGAAGATCACCGCCAGCGCGCCGGCCAGGGTGAACCAGATCACCGCGTAGATCAGGTGGTGGTTGGGCGGGCGCGGCAGGTGCCGGGCGGGAATCGGGTAGCCGCGCCGCCCCGTCATCGGCAGCGCGATCAGCACGAAGGGGGCCACACGCGGCAGCCCCACCATGCGGGCGATTCGCGCCGGGTCCAGCACGAAGATGCGGCGCCGGCGCGGCTCGGCGCGCGGGGTGAACAGGCCCGGGCGCTCGGCGTGCCAGACGAATCCGGCGACCGTGGTCCGCCCCGCCGGCCAGGCGATGGGGGCCGGATAGGACAGCGGAATCCAGCCGCGATCCACCAGCACCGGCGGCCCATCGGCGCGCATCAGCGGCACCACCAGCTCCGTGCCCATGGTCGGGCCACGCATCGTGTCCTTCACCACGTCGGCGAAATGCACCGCAAGGTCGGGGCGGAACCGGCCGGTGATCGCCACCTTCTGGAACTTCGACGGGTGCGCCGGCAGCGGGATCGGCGGTGCCGCCTCGGCGGCGGCGATGCGGGCCAGGATCCGCTCCTTCCAGGCCAGCCGGCGCACCTGCCAGAACCCGAGCGCGAGCAGGATGGCGATCATCACCGCCGACATCACGCCCGGCAGGAGGAGGCGGCGATAGGGCCGGCTCAGCGTTCCATCTCCGAAGCGCGGTAGCGATACTGGATGCCGAGCAGCGAGGCCTTGATGAGGCGTATCAGCAGCACCGCGACCGGCAGCGAGACGCCGATCAGCACCACCGCATAGACCCAGATCGGCGGGTCGAAGCGGAACTCCATCCAGAAGGCCAGGATCACCAGAATGGGGCCGAGCACGAACATCACCCCGACCGGCGCGCCGTCACCCGCGTCGGCGCCGCGGAAATCGAGATCGCAGACCGGACAGCGCGGCCGTAGCGCCAGCAGGCCGTCGAACAGCTTGCCCTGGCCGCAGCGCGGGCAGCGCCCGCGGAGCGCCACCATGACCAGAGACGGCGGCAGCACGGACCCGGGCCGCGGGTCGCTCACTTGGCGACGACCGCGCTCGCCCCCCAGACATAGACGCAGGTGAACAGGAACAGCCACACGACATCGACGAAGTGCCAGTACCAGGCCGCCGCCTCGAAGCCGAAATGCCGCTCCGGGGTGAAATCGCCGCGCCGGGCGCGGAACCAGCAGACCGCCAGGAAGCAGGTGCCGACGATGACGTGGAAGCCGTGGAAGCCGGTGGCCAGGAAGAACACCGAGGGATAGACCCCGCCGCCGACCAGATGGAACGGGGCATGGGTGAACTCCCACGCCTGGAAGCCGGTGAAGGCCGCGCCCAGCAGGATGGTGAGGCCGAGCCCGGTCACCAGCCCCTTCTGGTCGCCTTCCAGCAGCGAATGATGCGCCCAGGTCACGGTGGTGCCCGAGAGCAGCAGGATCATGGTGTTGAGGATCGGCAGGTGGAACGGATCGATCGAGTGGATGCCGGGCGGCGGCCAGATCGGATGCACCAGCCCCGCCACGTTGGAGGGGAACAGGGCGTAGTTGAAGAACGCCCAGAAGAAGGCGACGAAGAACATCACCTCGGACGAGATGAAGAACATCATCCCGTAGCGCAGCCCGAGCCGCACCACCGCGGTGTGCATCCCCGGCGTGCGGCTTTCCGCCAGCACCGACCGCCACCAGAAGAACATGGTGCCCAGCGCCAGCACGGTGCCGATCACCAGCATGGTGTAGGTGCCGTAATGGGCGGCGAAGATGATGCCGAGGACGATGCAGAGGGCGGAGACCGCGCCGACGATCGGCCACGGGCTGGGATCGACCAGGTGATAGGGCTGCTTGAGCCCGGAGTTTCTGATGACGCTGGCGCCGTGCGCGTGATCGCTCATGCCCGACCTGATCTCTCTCAAACCCCGATCGACCGGGGCGCTTGCGGCTGGCGCCGGGGGAGCCGCCCCGGCACGGACGACGTCATCTTCCCCAATTCGCCGCCCGGTTCAAGGGGCTTGCGCGGGCGCGGCCGTGCTGGGCTTGCCCCGCCTTGTCGGCCGCTTGACAGCGGCCCCGGGCCGGCCTTTCTACGCCGACCGCGCCGCGCGGCCGCAGGGGTGTAGCTCAATTGGCTAGAGCGCCGGTCTCCAAAACCGGAGGCTGGGGGTTCGAGACCCTCCACCCCTGCCAGACGCGCCGGCACGGTCCTGAAGCAAGGAAGGATGACGGCGCGTGGCGGTGAACCCGTTGAAATTCCTGCGCGAGGTGCGGACCGAGGTCGGTCGCGTCACCTGGCCGGGGCGCAAGGAGACGGCGGTGACCACCGGGCTCGTGCTCGGGATGGTGGCGATCTCGGCTGTATTCTTCTTTGGTGTCGATCAGATCATCGGCCTTGCGGTGCGCGCCCTGTTCGGCGTGGCGGGTCAGGGCTAGGGCGGGACAATGGCGAAGCGCTGGTACGTGGTGCATGTCTATTCGGGCTTCGAGAAGAAGATCGCCGAACAGATCAAGGAACAGGCGGCCCAGAAGGGGCTGGCCGAGCAGATCGAGGAGGTGATGGTTCCCGCCGAGGAGGTGGTGGAGCTGCGCCGTGGCCAGAAGGTGAACGCCGAGCGCAAGTTCTTCCCCGGCTATGTGCTGGTGAAGATGGAGCTCTCCGACGACGCCTGGCATCTGGTGAAGGATACCCCCAAGGTGACCGGCTTCCTCGGCACCCGCAACAAGCCCTCGCCGATCACCGAGGCCGAGGCGGAGCGCATCCTCAAGCAGTCGAAGGAGGGGGTGGAGCATCCGCGCCCGGCGGTGCTGTATGCGGTGGGCGAACAGGTGCGGGTGGCCGACGGGCCGTTCACCAGCTTCAACGGCACGGTCGAAGAAGTGGACGAGGACAAGGGGCGGGTGAAGGTCTCGGTCTCGATCTTCGGGCGTTCGACGCCGGTCGAGCTGGAATACGGGCAGGTGGAGAAGGTGTGAGGCGGGCGGCTTCCCTCCGCCACCGTTAACCTCACCCTCATCCCGCCGGGCTAGGCCGGCGGGATGGACATCGCCCTTCCGCTGCCGCGCCGCGCCGGCCTTTCCGCCATCCGGTTCCGCCTGCCGCCGGCGCTGCGCGTTGCCCTGGCGCTCGCCGCCCTCGCCGGCGGCTGGCACGCGACGCATGTCGGCGCCGAGGCCGATTGGGACCTGCGCAACTACCATCTCTATGACGGGTTCGCCCTCCTGCGCGGGCGGCTCGGGCGCGACATCGCCCCGGCGCAGCTGCAAAGCTTCTATGCCCCGTTGCTCGATCTTCTGCATGCGCTGGCGCTGGCGGCGCTGAACCGGCATCCTGTCCTGCTCGGCGCGGTGCTGGCGCTGCCGCAGGGGTTGGCCGCGTTCCTGGCGTTCCGGCTGGCCCGGCGGCTCGGCCTCGATGCGGGGCCGGCGGCGGCGGCGGCGCTGATCGGGGTCACCGGCGCCGCCGGCACCTCCTGCTTCGCCTCGGCGATGAGCGAGATGCTGCCCGCCTCCGCGTTGCTGGGCGCGATTCTGCTCGCCGAGGCCGAGACCGCCGGCTTCGCCGGCCTGCTCGCGGGCGCGGCGGTCGGGATGAAGCTCACCGCCGCGCCGTTCGCCGTGGGGATCGCGCTGGTGGCCGCGCGCCGGGGCCGCTTCGGCCTGGGGGCGGTGGCCGGCGCGGCGGCGAGTGCCGGCTGGTGGTGGGCCTGGCTCGCCTGGCGCTACGGCGATCCGGTGTTCCCGATCTATAACCAGGTGTTCCACTCGCCCTGGATCGCCGCGGTGCCGTTCACCGATGCGCGGTTCTATCCGCATGGCGTCTTGGGGGCGCTGAGCCGGCCGCTGCGCTGGGCGCTGTGGGCGGCCCCGCTCGGGTCCGAATTGAAGCTGCGGGACCCGAGGCTGGCGCTCGGTCTGCTCGGCCTGGCCGGGTTGCTCGCGCGCCGCCATCCGCTCGCGCCGCGGCTGGCCGCCGTCTGGGGGGTGGGCTACGCGCTGTGGGCGGCGCTGTTCGGGATCGAGCGCTATCTGGTCACGCTGGAAGTGCTGAGCGGGCCGCTGCTCCTGGGCGGGCTGGCGCCGCTGTTCGCGCGCCGGAACCGAGGGGTGGCGTTGGCGGCGGCTTGCGTGCTGGCGGCGGCGGTGATGTCCTGGACCGTCGCCCCGGACTGGGGCCACGCCCCGCCCGGACCGCGGGCCGTCGCCGTGCATCTGCCGAAGCTGCCGCCGCGTAGCCTGGTGGTGATGCTGGACGGGGCGCCGATGGGCTATGTCGCGGCTTTCGCCCCGCGCGATGTCCGCTTCCTGGGCGCCAACAACAACCTGCTGCATCCGGGGGCGCCGGGGCGGCTGGAGGCGGAGGTCACGCGGGCCATCCGGACCCATGCGGGGCCGCTCTGGGGCCTCTATTCCGCCCGGCATCGGCGTGGGCCGGTGCGGGCGGCGCTCGGCGCGTACCGGCTGGCCTTTGCGGGGCGGTGCCGGAAGGTCCGCTCCAACCTCGATGCCAATGCGCTGCGCATCTGCCCGTTGCGTCGCACCGATGCGCGCTCCGCCCGATGACAGACGGTCGGGCGCGCGCTATCCCCCCCCGATCAGCCGGGAAACGCCATGTCCGCCCCTCCGCCCGCCGTTCGCGCCCGCGCGCCGCTGCGCCTCGGCCTCGCCGGCGGCGGCACGGATCTTCCATTCTACGCCGAGGCGCATGGCGGGGCGGTGCTCAACGCCACCATCGACCGCTACGCCTTCGCCTCCATCCGCCCGCGCGATGACGGCCAGGTGGCCTTCGAGGCCTGCGATCTCGACCGCACCGAGCTCCACCCCGCCGCCGCCACCCTGCCCGCGGCCAGCCTCGCGCTGCATCGCGGCGTCTATGAATGCATGGTGCGCGAACACAACGCCGGAAGCCCGCTCGCGATCAGCGTCACCACCGCGGTCGATGCCCCGCTCGGCTCCGGCCTCGGCTCCTCCTCGGCGCTGGTGGTGGCGCTGATCGAGGCCTACGCCGCCTATCTCGACGCTCCTCTCGGCCGCTACGAGACTGCCCGCCTCGCCTATCAGATCGAGCGGGTCGATCTCGGCCTCGCCGGCGGCCAGCAGGACCAGTACGCGGCGGCCTTCGGCGGGGTGAACTTCATCGAGTTCCTCCAGGGCGGGCGGGTCATCGTCAACCCGCTGCGGTTTCCCGCCGCGGTGCTCAACGAGCTCGAATCCTCGCTGGTGGTCTGCTTCTCCGGCCGCTCGCGCGACTCCGACACCATCATCCGCCAGCAGACCGAACGCCTCGCCGCCGGCGCCGATGACGCGCTCGCCGCCATGCATCAGCTGCGCGAGGACGCGGTGGCGATGAAGGACGCGGTCCTGCATGGCGACATCGCCGCCGTCGCCGCGGTGCTGGAACGGTCGTGGCTGGCCAAGAAACGCACCGCCGCCGCCGTCTCCACCCCGCAGATCGAGGCGTTGGAGGCGCTGGCGCGGGCCAACGGCGCGCTCGGCGCGAAGGTCTCCGGCGCCGGCGGCGGCGGGTTCATGATGTTCGTGGTGCCGACCGAGCGGCGCCACCGGCTGGTCGCGGCGCTGACCGAGGCCGGCGCCCAGGCCTCCCCGGTGAAACTGACCGAGCGCGGGAGCGAGGCCTGGACGGTGCCCGGCCCGCGCCCCCGCCGCGCGTGAGCGCCCGCCCCTCGCTGCCGGCGCTCTATCGGGCGTTCCTGGCGGTCGGCACCTTCAGCGTCGGCGGCGGGCTCGCCGCCTGGATCCGCCGCGAGATCGCCACCAAGCGCGGCTGGATCGACGATTCCCAGTTCCTCACCGCCTATGCGCTCTGCCAGCTGGTTCCGGGGGCCACCAACGTCAACCTGGCGGTCTTCCTCGGCACCGAGCTGCGCGGCGGGCCTGGCGGGCTGGCCGCGCTCGCCGGGCTGATGACGGTTCCGGTCGGGTTGTTCCTGGCGCTCGGCACGCTCTATTTCGCGCTGGACGGCAGCCCCGCCGGGCGGATCGTCGCCATCGCGCTGGCCGGCATGGGCGCCTCGGCGGTGGGGATGATGATCTCGATCGGGCTCCGGCTGGGGCGGCGCAATGTCCGCCACGCCACCGGCATCGCCGTGGCCGCGCTGACCGCCTTCCTGGTGGGCTGGGAGCGGATCAACCTGATCCTGGCCCTGGCGCTGCTGATCCCGTTCAGCCTGGCGCTGCACTGGCGGGCGAAATAGATGCTGGTGCTGGCGCAGCTCGCCGGGCTGTTCGCGCTGCTGTCGATGCTGGCGATCGGCGGGGGCGCCGGTATCATTCCGGAAATGCAGCGGGCGGTGGTCGATGTCCACCATTGGATGACCGGCCCGCAGTTCCTGGCCATCTTCGCGCTGTCGCGGGCCGCCCCCGGCCCTGGCTCGCTGATCGCCATGCTGGTGGGCCAGCAGGCGGCCGGGCTGCCGGGCGCGCTGGTGGCGGCGGTGGCGATGTTCGGCCCGTCGTCGCTGCTGGCCTATCTCGCCGCGCGGTTCTGGCTGCGCGGCGCCGCCGGCGAGGGCTGGCGCGGCCGGGTGCAGCGGGCATTGGCGCCGGTCGCGGTGGGGCTGACGCTCGCCGCCGGCATCGCCCTGATGCGCGGGACCGAGCACGGGCTGATCGCCTGGGGCTTCAGCGCGCTCGCCGCCGCGGTGCTGACCCTGACCGAGCTCAATCCGGGCGTCATGGCGCTGGCCGGGGCGGCGGTGTTCCTGGCCGCGGCGCTGCTGCGCTGAGGGTGCGGGTTGCCGCCCTCCCGCCCGCGTGCCAGCGTCGACGCGCCGATCGCGGAGGAGACGATGGACCACGACCTCGATGCGCTGCTGGGCTTCGCGCCCGACTTTGACGCGCCCATCCCGTACATGGCGCGTACCCGCGCCTATTACGCGGCGATCGGTTACACCACGCCCTATCGCTGGGCGCATCACCTCGCGGCGCCGTTCACGCCGCTGGCGAAGACGCTGACCGAAAGCGTGGTGGCGATCGTAACCACCGCCGCGCCCTTCCAGCCCGATAAGGGCGATCAGGGACCGGGCGCGCCCTACAACGGCAGCGCCAAGTTCTATCAGGTCTATTCCGGCGACACGGCGCACGACCACGATCTGCGCATCTCCCATATCGGCTACGACCGCGCCCACACCACCGCCACCGATGCCAACACCTGGTTCCCACTGCCGGCCCTGCGCCGGGCCGCCGCCGCCGGGCGGATCGGGCGCGTCGCGCCGCGCTTTCATGGCGCGCCCACCAACCGCTCGCATCGGGTCACGGTCGAGACCGACGCGCCGGAGATGTTGGCGCGGCTGCGCGCGGACGGCGTGGATGCCGCGATCCTGGTGCCCAATTGCCCGGTCTGCCACCAGACCTGCGCGCTGACCGCGCGGCATCTGGAGGCGAACGGCATCCCCACCGTGCTGATGGGCTGTGCCAAGGACATCGTCGAGCACGCCGCCGTGCCGCGCTTCCTGTTCAGCGATTTCCCGCTCGGCAACAGCGCCGGCAAGCCGCATGACGTGGCGTCGCAGGACGCCACGCTGGACCATGCGCTGCGGCTGCTGGAAACCGCCGCCGGTCCGCAGACCACGATGCAGTCGCCGCTGCGCTGGACCCAGGACGGCATGTGGAAGCTCGATTATCTGAACCTGGAGCAGATCGGCGCCGAGGAACTCGCCCGCCGCCGCGCCGAGTTCGACCGTCAGAAGGAACTCGCCCGCCCCAACCGTCCCGCCCGCGCCGCATGACGCCCGCCCCCGCGCGCCGCCCGTTCGAGGGCGTGCGTATCCT